>WRNN01000189.1 GCA_009776595.1 Clostridiales bacterium | reverse complement strand
GTGGCCAATGGCTTGGCTGTACTCAGGGAGGAATTCGACTGGCAGGGGCTTGTACTGGTACAGGACGGCGTCAGACCTTGTACGCCGGCGTCTGTATTTGACCGGGTGATCGAAGGCGCCTTCGCCAAAGGAAACGCGGTAGCGGCTATCCCTCTGCGGGATACGATTAAGAGCGCCGACGGCGAGGGCATTGTCCGGAGAACGCTGGACCGGCGGAATCTTTGGCAAATCCAGACGCCTCAGGGCTTTTGGATGCGGGATTTGGAGGAGGCTTATCGGGAAGGCCGCCGCCTGGGCATACAAGCTACGGACGACGCCGCCCTTATAGAGGCTACCGGCCGGCCGGTGTATCTGGTGCAAGGAGATCCGGCGAATCTCAAGCTTACTTATCCCGAGGATTTGGCCTTGCTGGAAGCGATAGTGTGCGGACAGCGCGAGTCGGGTCTGCGATAGACACGGAGTCGGGGGTTTATGAGGCAGCATTTGGTATATAGTGTGGGCATCGGCTATGACGTTCATCCGCTGAAGGAAGGAGTCCCCCTGGTTCTGGGAGGGCTTATTCTGCCATGGTCCAAAGGCTTAGCCGGCCATTCGGACGGCGACGTTATCCTGCACGCCATCATCGACGCTCTGCTGGGCGCGGCGCGCCTGGGAGACATCGGCGTTCATTTTCCGGACAGTAATCCGCTGTATAAGGGCTGTTCCAGCGTGCTGCTTTTGAAGGAGGTTATCCAAAAGCTGAATCGCGAGGGCTACGAGGTCAATAACGTAGACTGTACGTTGGTGGCGCAGCGCCCCCAAATCCGGCCCTATGTCCAGGCGATGCGGGAGAACATAAGCAAAGCCTCCGGCGCGGACCCGGATCAAATCAGCGTGAAAGCCACCACCACGGAACATTTGGGCTTTGCCGGCCGGGAGGAAGGCATGGCTTGCTATGCGGTATGCTCTATACGGGAACTGAATAGTAAACAGTAAACAGGAAAGCAGAGGGGAGATATCGATGCGGGATATTTTGATCTATAATACGCTGACAGGCGCCAAGGAAGTATTTGTTCCTGTTCGGGAAGGCAAAGTCAGCATGTACTGCTGCGGGCCTACTACCTATAACTATATCCATATCGGCAACGGGAGGCCGATGGTGGTCTTTGATACCGTACGCAGATACATGCGGTATAAAGGCTATGATGTTACCTATGTGTCCAACTTTACGGATGTGGACGACAAAATCATCGACAGGGCGGCAAGCGAAGGAGAGGATCCCCTGGCTTTGGCGGAGCGGTATATTGACGAATATTTCAAGGACGCCGATGCATTGGGCGTGCTGCGCGCGGACGTCCATCCGCGGGTAAGCGGGCATATGCCGGAAATCATTGCGTTTGTNGAAGCCCTTATTACCAAAGGNATGGCNTATGAACTGGAGGGGGATGTATATTATGCCGTAGAGAAATTTCCCGACTACGGCAAATTATCCAAGCGAAGCAGAGAGGANCTGCTGGATGGCGCGCGCGTAGATGTGGATCAGCGAAAGCAGGATGCCGCTGACTTTGCGCTGTGGAAAAAGGCGAAACCGGGCGAGCCGTCCTGGGATAGCCCCTGGGGACCGGGCAGGCCGGGCTGGCATATCGAATGCTCCGCCATGTCCCATCGCTATCTGGGGGAAAGCTTCGATATCCACGGCGGCGGCGCGGATCTGATTTTCCCGCACCACGAAAATGAGATTGCGCAGTCTGAAGGCCGTTTTGGCTGCTTTATGGCGAAGTATTGGATGCATAACGGCTTCATCACGATCCATCAGGAGAAAATGTCCAAGTCTCTCGGGAATTTCTTTTTGCTGAGGGAGATATTGGCGCAATTCCCCGGACAGGTGGTCCGTTTCTACCTCCTTTCTGTCCATTATCGCAGCCCCGTGGATTTCGATGATACGAAGCTGACCATGGCCCAAAGAGGTTTGGAGCGGCTGAAGAACGCGGTCAGGACTGCGGCGTCGATAACCGGCGGCAGGGAATCCGAACCTGCCGACGCCGCGGGAGTAGAAGACGGCGAAGGACGCGCTCAGGAAGAGGATACGATATCCGGGGATCCGGCGCTTACGGCTTTTCTTGCGGATATCGAACAGGGAAAAAAGCAGTTTGAAGAAGCGATGGATGATGATTTCAATACCGCGCTGGCGATTGCCGCCCTGTTTGAGATCGCCAGGGCGATGAACGCTTATGCCGCCGGGGACGCGCCAGCAATTGCCGCGCTGCGAAAAGCTTCTGACCTACTTGTTGAACTGGCGGAAGTGCTGGGAATAGATTTGCTGGAAGGCAAAAGCTCAGAAACGGAAGACCGGGAATTGATACAGGCTTTACAAAGCCTTATTCTTGCGCTGGGCGGGCAGGAAGGCCCCGCGGATACGGTGGAGGAGCATATGGAGGCGCTGCTTGCTCTTCGGCAGAGCTTCCGGGAAGCAAAGAACTATGCCGGCGCCGATCAGATCCGGGATGGTCTGAAGTCGGCGGGGATTGTTGTGGAGGATACGGCGCAAGGCGCCCGTTGGTATAGAATGAGACTTGATTAGTTAATGAAGCGGGAGATTAGGGCGGGTTGGCTATCGGACAAAGCTTGAAGGAAACAGGAATGGATATGCTGTGGAACTATCCTCAGGAAGAAGCTGCCCGCTTGCCTTCTCTGGCGCTGGCTTACGTGGGGGACGCGGTATTTGAACTCTATGTCCGCTGCAGGCTGGCTGCGGAAGAAGTGAAGGTAAAGCGGATGCACCGGGGAGCAATCAACCTGGTGAGCGCGCGGGCTATGGCGGAGTACTACAAGAAGCTGGAGCCCCATTTATCGACGGTTGAAAACGAGGTGCTGCGACGGGGACGGAACGTCAAATCCCGTCATAGCAAAAGCGCCGGAGTCAGCCAGTACCATATGAGTACGGGCTTTGAAGCGCTGGTGGGCTATTTGTTTTTGTCCGGTCAGGAAGAGCGGCTTGCGCACTTGCTTGGCCTTTTGATCGGGGAGGAAAATGGATCAACAGAATGATTTGCTATTTGGAAGTAACTCGCTGCGGGAGGCTTTGCGTAATGGCAGGCCGATCACCCGCGTCTGGCTTGCGCGGGACAGGGAGGATCGCATAACGGCGGAGATCATCGGGCTTTGCCGGAAAGCGAACATCCCCTTCAGTAAAGTCGAGAAGAGCTTCCTGGATCGCTTAAGCCAGGATACCGTCCATCAGGGCTTTGCGGCGCAAACCGCGGCGAAAGCGTATACGCCCTGGAGGACGATGCTGCGTGAGGCGGCGGCACAGGGGCAGAGCCCCTTGCTCGTTGTTCTGGATGAAGTGGAAGACCCGCACAACNTGGGCGCCAGCATTCGATCGGCGGAAGCCCTGGGCGCCCATGGTATGGTGATTCCGAAACACAGAGCGGCGCCGNTGAGCGCCGGCGCGGACCGGGCGTCGGCAGGCGCGCTGGAGTATATGATGGTGGATCGNGTCGTCAATATTGCCCAAACCCTTGACGAAATGAAGAAGGAAGGCTTGTGGATATTCGGCGCGGCCTCGGATGCGGGGCTCCCCATCTACGAAGCGGATTGGACGGTAGCGGCGGCATTAGTGATGGGCGGCGAACATAAAGGCCTGACGCCCCTGATTCAGAAAAAGTGTGATATAATAGTGCATATACCCATGTCAGGGCAAGTGAATTCCCTGAATGTTTCGGCGGCTGCGGCTGCCATATTATCGGAAATAAACCGGCAGAGAAGGATGCGGTAGGCNATCGGCTTATCCGGAGGATGCGGGATGGAAAAGGAAATGCGTTTAGTCGAAAAAGACGGGGAGAAGGCTTCCCTGCAAACTGTCGTTTTTCAGGAAATGGAGGATGAACATGTCGTCGGCCTTGCGGGCGCAGGCGACAAGCTGGCGGAAGAATATCTGATTCATAAGTTTAAAAACTTCGTACGGGCAAGGGCACGGTCTTATTTTTTAATCGGCGCGGACAAGGAAGACATCATTCAGGAAGGTATGATCGGCTTGTTTAAGGCAATTCGGGATTTCCGGGCAGACAAGCAATCCTCTTTCCGCGCCTTCGCTGAACTCTGTATAACCAGGCAAATTATCACGGCAGTGAAAACGGCAACCCGACAAAAGCACATCCCTTTGAATTCCTATGTGTCGCTCAATAAGCCGATCTATGATGAAGAATCGGACCGTACNCTTCTCGATGTGATAACAGGCTCGCGCATCACCGATCCTGAGGAACTGATCATCAGCCGTGAAGAATTCAGCGATATCGAAGGNAAAATGGGGGAAATCCTCAGCCCCCTTGAACGCCAGGTCTTGATGGCGTATCTGGACGGAAAGACCTATCAGGAAATCGCGGCCATCCTTCAGCGGCATGTGAAGTCTATCGATAACGCTTTGCAGCGCGTGAAGCGAAAGCTGGA
>WRNN01000188.1 GCA_009776595.1 Clostridiales bacterium | reverse complement strand
CAACACGTTTAAAGAGCATAACAAGAGAAGTCGAAAAAGTCAATCATTCGATCCCCGGATTGCTTTTCCCTTGCGTTATAGTGTATTATATGGAGTATTATCAGGTTCCCTTTATGCAAAAACGTTTAGGAGGGTTTATCCATGGGGAGTGAAATCATCAAATCCGGTCCCCAAAAGGCGCCTCACCGGGCATTGCTGCATGCCCTCGGTATTACAGACAAAGAGATGGAAAGGCCGTTTATCGGCGTAGTGAATTCCCATAGCGACTACATACCCGGCCATCAGCATTTAAGGGAAATCGGGGAAGCGGTCAAAGCCGGGATTCGCAATGCCGGCGGCGTACCTTTCGAATTTCAAACGATAGGCGTATGCGACGGGATTGCCATGCATCATCAGGGCATGAAGTACTCGCTGGCCAGCCGCGAACTGATCGCCGACTCTATCGAGGTTATGATCAACGCGCATCCCATGGACGCGCTGGTATTTATCACGAACTGCGACAAGATCGTTCCCGGGATGCTCATGGCGGCCTGCCGGCTCAATCTGCCCAGCATATTTATCAGCGGCGGACCGATGATGGCGGGCAAGCTGCCGGACGGAACCAGGCTTGGGCTGACGGAAGTCAACGAAGCAGTGGGCCGTTTCAGCATGGGGGAGCTGTCCGCCGAAGGACTGCGTGAGATCGAGGAGAATGCCTGCCCCGGCTGCGGCTCCTGTTCCGGCATGTATACCGCCAATTCCATGAACTGCCTGACGGAGGCCCTGGGTATGGGGCTTCCGGGCCACGGTACGATCCCGGCGGTAAGCGGCGCCAGGAAAGCGCTGGCGAAAAACGCAGGCGAAAGGGTCATGGACCTTCTCAAAGAAAACCGGAGGCCGAGAGACATACTGGTACCCGCGGCCTTCACCAACGCGCTTCGTGTCGAAATGGCGCTGGGCTGCTCTACCAATACGGCGCTGCATCTGCCGGCGATAGCCCATGAAGCGGGGCTAAGCCTGGATCTGGACTTCATCGACGGGATAAGCCACAGTACGCCGCAGCTATGCGCGCTGAATCCCGCGGGACCCGTATTCCTGGAAGATTTAG
Organism: Clostridiales bacterium; assembly: GCA_009776595.1. Classification (GTDB taxonomy): domain Bacteria; phylum Bacillota; class Peptococcia; order DRI-13; family UBA5745; genus WRMS01. The sequence continues at coordinate 3,355 of WRNN01000188.1, read as the reverse complement.
CTTCTGTGGGCGGGATTATGGCAGTGATGAAAGAATTATCGGATCACGGCCTGATCGACGGCAGCGTCAAAGCTGTCGGCGCGGATTGTCTGGCAAGCATCCTGAAGAAAAGCAGGGGCGCTGACGAAAAAATCATACGCCCTTTTGAAAAGCCATACCGGCCCGAAGGGGGCATCGCCGTCCTTCGCGGTAATCTGGCGCCGGAAGGCGCTGTGGTCAAGCAGGGCGCTGTCCCGCAGGAAATGTTGGTTTTCCGCGGCAGGGCAAAAGTATATGATAGTGAAGAAGAGGGCGCGGCGGCGATCATGGCGGGAGAAATCCAGGCAGGCGACGTAGTGGTTATCCGTTATGAAGGGCCAAAGGGAGGCCCGGGTATGCAGGAAATGCTGACGCCGACGGCGACGCTCATGGGTCGGGGCTTGGGGACTTCGACTGCCCTCATCACAGACGGCCGCTTTTCCGGTGTGACCCGGGGCGCGGCAATCGGCCATATATCACCGGAAGCGGCAGCGGGCGGCCTCCTTGCGCTGGTCAAGGACGGAGATACGATCAGTATCGATATTCCGGCTAAGAAGCTGGAACTGTTGCTGGACGAAGCAGAGATTGAAAAACGGCGTAAAGCGTGGCCGGGCCCGCCTGACCGCGGATTCGGCGGATACCTTGCCCGTTATGCCATGCAGGTGCGTTCCGCCGCGCAGGGCGCCATACTCAAGGCGCCTGGCGATTGAGCACAAGTGATCAAGGGAGGAGACATTACTGTGAAACGCACGTTTGCGGTGCTGGTGGAAAACAGGCCGGGCGTTTTGTCAAAAGTCGCGGGGCTGTTTTCACGCCGGGGCTATAATATTGAAAGCCTGGTCGTCAGCGAGACGGAAGACAGTTCCGCCTCCCGGATGACGATCGTTGTGGAAGGNGACGCGCGTATCCTGGAGCAGGTCGGCAAACAGCTCAACAAATTGATCGACGTCATTAAGGTCAACGATATCACCGAAGAAGAGACGGTGGAGCGCCAGCTTTGCCTGATCCGCGTGACGACAGAGGACCAGGGCAGCCGCCAGGAGATCATGCAGATCACGGAGGTTTTCCGCTGTCATGTGGTGGATATCAGCCGCAAATCATTGATTGTGGAAGCAACGGGCGACGAAGACAAAGTGCAGGCAGTCATTCGTTCGCTCAGGCCCTTTGGCATCACCGAACTGGTGCGGACCGGGAAAGTCGCGATGATCCGGGGTATGCAATAGTAAAAAGTACATCAGAACCGGTAAAGGATGGCGAATATGCTGACAGGTGCGGAAATAGCGGTAAAAGCATTAGAAAGAGAAGGCGTTGAACTGGCGTTTGTCTATCCGGGCGGCGCCAATCTGGAGATTCTGGATTGTCTGTGGCGATCCACTATCCGGCCGGTGCTGGTCCGGCACGAACAGGGCGCGGTCCACGAAGCCAGCGGTTACGCCAGAGCAAGCGGAAAGCCGGGCGTATGCCTTGCCACATCCGGTCCCGGCGCCACGAATCTGATCACCGGGATTGCGGCTGCCGCCATGGACTCCGTACCCCTGATCCTCATTACCGGGCAGGTTTTGGCGTCGATGGTAGGAACCGACGCCTTTCAGGAAGTGGACGTGACCGGGATTACCCACCCGATCACGAAACACAACTATCTGTTGAATGACGTCAACAGGATAGCGCAGACGGTGAAAGAGGCGTTCTACATCGCGACAAGCGGACGGCCGGGGCCGGTATTGATTGACTTTCCCAGAGACGCGGCCAGCGCCTATTCCCCGGTTACGGAAGCGGAGACGGTTCAGCTCAGGGGCTACAAGCCGAATCTGAAAGGGCATACCGGGCAAGTCAGGCAGGTCGTCCGGCTCCTTGGCGAATCCAAACGGCCGGTCATCGTCGCCGGCGGAGGCGTCATCGGATCACGCAGTTGGGACGGGCTTCGAAAGCTGGCGGAAAGCCAGGACGCGGCTGTGGTCCATACCCTGATGGGCCTGGGCGCCATGCCCTTTGACCATCCGCTGGTATTAGGGATGGCCGGCGTACACGGCCTGGCTTGCGCGAATGAGGGTATACAGAAATCCGATCTGGTTATCGGCTTGGGTACGCGCTTCAGCGATAGGCTGACTTGCAGCGTACCGGGCTTTGCCCCGCACGCCAGGATTGTTCATATCGATGTGGATCCCGCGGAAATCGGAAAGAATATCAGGGTCGACGTTCCGCTGGTCGGAGATTTAAAAATCGTCCTGGAGCAGATATTGGAAAAACTGGCGCCGATCAAACGCCCGGAATGGGTGAACGAGATCAGCGCAATGAAAGAAAGGCCAAGACCCGGCAGCAGGATCACCGGGGGGCTTTCTCCTATTTCCGTCATAGAGGCGCTGGCCGAAGTCCTGCCTTCACAAGCAATCGTCACAACGGATGTGGGGCAGCATCAGCTCTGGGCGGCGCAAAGACTGCCTCACCGGCATCCCGGGAAATTCTTGTCTTCCGGGGGATTGGGCGCCATGGGCTATGGTATACCGGCTGCCATCGGCGCTAAGCTGGCCTGTCCCGGAGACCCGGTTATCGTCATCACCGGGGATGGCAGCTTCCAGATGGGCATGCCCGAATTAGGCACGGCAAAAGAACAGAATCTGCCCATAAAGATCCTGCTTTTGAATAATGACGCGCTTGGTTTGGTCAGACAGCTCCAGGAGTACTACTGCGATCAGCGATATGTCGCAGTCAACTTCAGCGGCAATCCGGATTTCGGCGGCCTGATCCGCGCGTATGGGGGCAGTTACTATCCAGCGGCCCATGAGGCGGAGTTGGGACCGGCGCTGGAGGCTTTCCTCAACGATCCCGGGCTGGCCCTGATGGAAGCCAAGGTCGCCCCGGAGGAGAATGTATTGCCCATGGTGCTTACCGGTCAGGCGCTGGATCAAATGGAAGGATAATGCCATTCCTTCCGCAGCGCTTCTTCCAGCATGGACCGGATATGGGAAAGCCGGCGTTTTATCGTACTTATCGATTTGTTGGTGATTCTGCTGATTTCTAAGTGGGTCATCAAATCGCCATATTTCATCTGAATCATCTGCCGGTCGGCCTTCTCAAGGGTAAAGAGCCAGCTCCGGACAAACTCTTCAGCATCCGACTGGGGCGGGCCCTGATAAGTCGAAAACATGATGCTGCGCATTTCGCTTTCGGCAGGGAGCGGATTATAACGGAGCAGGTTAAGCCGCGCCTGACGATTGCCATGGCGTATCGCGATGCGGGTGACCCAGCGCAAGAAGCTGCGCGGATCCCGCAAATCGTGCCGCATTTCAAAAGCTTTCACAAATGCTTCCTGGGTGATTTCCTCCGCGAAATCCCAATC
>WRNN01000187.1 GCA_009776595.1 Clostridiales bacterium | reverse complement strand
TCCTTAAGTTATTTGCGAAGATGAAGAAAAACGGCGAATACCGGTCCCTGGACCGCCTGATTCGGGCCTTTCCCGACGTCGAGCCTTCAACGGGAAATCCTGCTGCAGCCGCCCAAACAGACAAACGCGCTTCCTCCAAGAAAGCAAAATCCCTGCCCGCGGCCGGCAGCCGGCCGGCACAGCCCCCTGCAGAAGACGTCAGCGTGCAGGTTTGGCTGGAGATTAAGCAATGCATATATGAAACGGAGCCGGGCTATACAGACCGTTAAGCTAAGATCTTGAACAGCCGCTGAAGATTCGTCCTATGGGCGCATTGTCACTTTTCTTTGTTTGCATTTTTCCATGAATATGGTATCCTATTGACGTTGAACAATCCCGCTCAATCCCGGCGGCATATCCGAAAGGAGTACTGAATGCGGATACGGTTTCTGGGCGCGGCGAAGACGGTTTCCGGTTCCTGCTATATGGTCGAGACGGAAAAAAGCTGTTTCCTTATCGATTGCGGTATGTACCAGGGCAGCAAATCGATTAAAGAACTGAACTACGCGCCTTTTGATTTTTCTATAAAAGATATTGATTTTGTCCTGTTGACCCATACCCATGTAGATCACTGCGGTTTATTGCCCAAGCTGTACAAACAAGGATACCGGGGCCAAACCCATACTTCCGCGGCGACAAAGGAGCTCTGCGCCGTCGTCTTGCCGGATAGCGGCTATATCCAGGAAAGCGAAGTCGAGCGTAAAAACCGTAAACTGGCCCGCTTGGGGCAGCCGCTCCTGGCGCCTATATATACGGTGAAAGACGCAAGGGATTGCCTTCGCTTCATCGAAGGCCATCCTTACGATACACCCCTGCAAGTCGCGGAGGATGTGAAAGTGGTTTTTCGCGACGCCGGTCACATCCTCGGCTCCGCGATGATCGAAGTTTACCTCTGGGAAAATGGGAAAGAAACAAAAATTGTATTCAGCGGAGACATTGGCAATGCCAATCAGGCCATCGTCAACGACCCTTCGATCATCGATTCGGCGGATTATGTGATTATGGAGTCGACTTACGGCAACAGGCTTCATCTGGATTCCGCCAACAGGATCGAGCTTCTGGCAAAGGCAGTGGAAGATACGCTGAAAAAAGGAGGCAACCTGATCATTCCCTCGTTTGCCGTCGAGCGCACGCAAGACATGGTCTATACGCTAAAAATCCTGATGGACGACGGCAGGATCCCGGTAACCGATATTTACATTGACAGCCCGATGGCGGTGGAAGCGACTAAAGTATTCATCGAGCATCCGGAATGCTTCGACGACGAAGCTGTGGCGGAGATGGCGGGCGCCCACGCTTCCAGCCTTTTTGAGGATAAACATATTCACTATGTGCTTTCCGTGCAGGATTCCATGAAGATTAACACGATTAAGAAAGGCGCCATCATCCTCTCTGCCAGCGGTATGTGCGAAGCAGGCAGGGTCAAGCATCATCTGAAACACAATCTGTGGCGCAAGGAAAGCACCGTATTGTTTGTCGGCTTTCAGGGAGAAGGGACGCTCGGTCGAAGGCTTCTGGACGGGGAAAAAAAGGTGAGGATTCACGGCGAAGAAGTCTCGGTTGAAGCGGAAATCCGTGAAATCGCCAGTTTCTCCGCCCATGCCGATCAGGAGGGCCTGATCCGTTGGCTGAAAGGATATGACCAGACCCTGCCGAAACAAGTGTTTTTAGTTCACGGCGAGGAAGCGGCAATCCACGTTTTGCGGGACAAGATTGAAAGGCAGATGGGTTTGCCGGTAACCGTACCGGATTTGGGCGCCGAATTTGATCTGGACCGGATCAAGCCGGAAATTGTCAAGGTATACAAGATTCTTCCGGAATCAAAGAAGGTTCCTTCGGAGCTGTACAACGCCTTTCAGAATATCCGGAAATATGTTAATATCATTGCGGGTAAGCCGGGGAAAAATCATAAATCCTTAGAGAAACTGCTGGTGCAAATTAAAGATATTGAAGATGAAATCGCAGAGCAATTGGCGGATCATCCCTAATCCAATCCTATATCTGAGGTGAATTTGTTGAAGATTCTTACCGTCAATGGCGAGCAGCTAACCGACATGATCAAGGGCGCCAGCGCCTATCTGGAGATACGCAAGGGCATTGTGGACGCATTAAACGTCTTTCCCGTGCCCGACGGCGATACAGGGACGAATATGAGCCTTACCTTGCAGTCTGCGGCGCGCAGTATGGAGCAGGTAGGAGGGGTGGAGAAAAAACACTTCGGCGCCAGGGCGGAAGCGATGACCCAGGGCGCCCTGTTGGGCGCCAGAGGCAACTCCGGCGTCATAACCTCCCAGATCCTTTCCGGCTTTTCCACTGTCTGCGGACAGGAGAGCGAAGTCGACGCCGAACTCTTTATTAAAGCCTTGGACGCAGGGGTAAAGGCCGCGTATACGGCGGTGATGAAACCGGTCAAAGGAACGATCCTCACCGTTTCGGAAGCGGCTGCCGCAGGCGGCGAAGAGGTGTTGAAGCAGGGGGAAACGGATATGATCGCCGTTTTGGAAGGCGCTATCCGCGAAGCCTTTAAGGCCCTGGAACTGACGCCGACCATGCTGCCCATCCTGAAGCAGGCAGGCGTCGTCGACGCCGGCGGGCAAGGCTTCCTGTTCATGCTGGAGGCGTTCCTGGCGGCGTTGAAAGGTGAAAAACTGGAAAACGATAACCTAATCGCAGAGCCCAAATTTGCCGACGAAGACGATGTAGAGAATCTGATGGTTGTGGACGAACCCATGCGCCTGGGGGATATTACCTTTGGGTACTGCACGGAGTTTGTGATTAAGAATAAGGATAATACGATCGATCTTGACAAGATACGAAACAGGCTAAAAAAACTGGGGGATTGCGTTTTGGTCGTAGGCAATCCCGCTATCTGCAAGGTGCATGTCCACACAAATGACCCGGGCAAAGTTCTGGATTATGTCGTTCCCATGGGCAGCCTTCACAAGATCAAGATTGATAATATGTGGGAAGAAGTAGAAAAAATGGAGCGCCAGGAGGTCAAAAAGATTGGCCTCATCGCGGTAGCCAGCGGTGCGGGGATGGAAGAAGTGTTGAAAAGCCTGGGCGTGCACCGGATCATTACCGGAGGCCAGACAATGAATCCCAGCACCCAGGAATTCGTCGACGCGATCAATGGGCTCCCCGCCCGTGAAATCATCATTCTCCCCAATAACAGCAATATTATCTTAGCGGCGGAACAAGCCGCCAGGATGCATAGCGGAATCGTTCATGTCATACCCACGCGTTCGATCCCCCAGGGAATCGGCGCTTTGTTAGCCTTTAATGAAGCGGATACGGGAGGGGAAAACAGCCGCAGGATGGCGGAAGCGGCGGAGAGCATCGTTACCATGGAAGTCACCTATGCCGTCCGCGATACGAGCTATGAGGACATGCACATCCAAAAAGGGCAGATACTGGGGATCGTAGACGGGAAGCTGACGCTGATCACCGACGAATTGCAGGACTGCGTGCTCCGCTTATTTGCGCAGGGCCTGCGCCCGGAACACGCGCTGGTCACGATCTATTATGGCGAGGACACCAGCGAAGAGGATGCGGCGCTCCTCGGGGAGACCGTCGGGGAACTCTACGACTGGGTCGATATCGAAGTGCATGACGGCGGTCAGCCATTGTATTACTATCTGATTTCGCTGGAATAACGCAAGGAGATCCGATTTGTTTCACGTGGTTTTGTACATGCCGGAAATTCCGGCGAATACGGGGAATATCAGCCGGACATGCGCGGTGACGCAGACCGTATTACATATGATCAAGCCATTTGGTTTTTCACTGGAAGATAAGTATTTAAAAAGGGCAGGCCTGGATTATTGGGATCTCCTGGACGTCAGGATCTATAAGAACCTGGAAGAGTTTATGCGCCTGCACGGCCATGAGAACCTCTGGCTGGTAGAAACAGGAGGAAGCCGCCGATATGATGAAGCGCTGTATCCTGACGGTTCTTTTTTTATATTTGGACGGGAAACAGGCGGCCTGCCGGGAGATTTTCTCAAACGCTTTGCCGACCGCGTCGTGCGGGTGCCGATGTTCGCTCACGTGAAAGCCAGGTCGCTGAACCTGAGCAATACCGTCGCCCTGGTCCTGTACGAAGGCTTACGGCAAAACGGCTTTCCCGGCCTTTCGTAGCGGAAGCAAGGAAGGCCTGTAAATAAAAAAACAGCCCTGTAAGCGGACTGATTCAGAATACGCCAGGGGAGAATCGAACTCCCGCACCCGCCTCCGGAGGGCGGTGCTCTATCCACTGAGCTACTGGCGCGTGAAATGAATTATACCACTGCAAGAAAACAAAGTAAAGGGGAAGCTCCTATGGTAAAAGAATGGATTCGCGATATTACGCTGGCGCCATCCGGAAAAGAAAAGATCGATTGGGTTTGGCATAATATGCCTGTCCTCAGGCAGATCGC
>WRNN01000186.1 GCA_009776595.1 Clostridiales bacterium | reverse complement strand
GTTTTTCACGCTGATAATATCGAAAGCCCACCAGACGGCCGAGGATTTGAGCAGCAGGCTGACTTCCGTTCCCGGCAGAAAGCTGTCGGTGACAAACGTACCTGCGGGGCTTTCGGCCCAGCTTGCGCCGGCTGTGATTATAGGCGCCGCTTTGGTGGCGGTTGATCCGGTTGCCGGTGCAATGCGCAGCTCGCCTCTGGGCACGGGCGACACGACAGGGATGAGCAGGAGCTCCCAGCCTTCTTCTATCCCGGGAACGGTGAAAGCGAAGGGCGTTTCATCAGTGAAGGTATAGGCGTCCCGCAAGCCGCTGCCAACGATATTTACCGGTGTCGCGACTTCGTCCCGTATCGATACGATTCCCTCCAACCGTGTCCTCGCCAGAACAAAACGGACTTCGCTGATGTAGTAGGCGTTGTCCAGCCGTATCGGCGCGACGCTTACCGTCTCGCCCGCCAGGGCGGAATACTTGTCTATGGACAGATACGCCTTTACTTTTCTGTCAACGATCCCCTCATCCGATCGTATGACTACTGTTTTGACGTCGGTATACTGCAAATTGACGCAGACGTCCGAATTCGGCATGATGAATTCGCATGTACCGTCCGGCTTGATTTGATAAGCGACCTCGCCGGCGTAGCCACCGTTCCTGCCGATCCTGTATACCCGGAGCATCATCTTGTTGATACCGCTGTCCTTGCCGGGGAATTGGATATTGGATAGGGTTACCGTTTCGCCTGTCTTCAGGCCTGTATCTTTGGAGATATCGAAGGAAACGCCGTCTGTCCCCGTGCCGTCGCCTTTGACGGTCGTGATGTCGTAGGTCCTGAACAGGGTTTGGATCGGCGCGTAGAGTACCGCGGACGCCGTATGGGAACCTCGCGCGCTGTCGAGCTGCAGCCAGATATATAGATCGTAGTCCGTATCGTCCGTGAGTTTGCTGAGGTCAAGGGGCAGATATTCCGCCGTGGCAGGGTCAATGCCGGTTCCATAGACAAGTACTTCGCGCCCGCCGCTGCCGTCGTCGCCGACGATCTTGTAAGCGAGCTTTGCGCCTGCCGTGTAATCGTCGATGGAAAAAGCATCGAAGGGATAGGAGGTTTTTTCACTGCTGTCGATGTATCCCAGTTCGATATACCCGTCCGCCGGATCAAAGTGCAGGCGCATGCTGCCCACATCTGCGCCATCGTTGTCTCCCAGAGCGGTCAGCTTGAAGTTGGTTTCGCCCGCGTCGGCGCCAGCGCCGTAGGTATAGTCGTCGTACCAGTTGACGCCACCGGATATAGCACCGAGAGCCAGTTTGTCTGCGCTGCCCGGGGCTGTGGGGTTCACCACTTCATGGGCGTAGACGATGCGGTTGGGGTCNATGCGTGTGATCGGGATGAAGTCGGTAGCCCGATATGTGGGGGAGAAAAAGGCCATCATCTCNAGCCCCCCGGACGAATACCAGTTTTGCTCCATCACGTAGGCATCCGGACCATCGCTGCGCCAGCCGAGCAAGGAATGGCGATTCCCGAAAAGCCCCACAGTATAGGTTCCATATATGGTGTACATGGAGCCGCTCGTCTTGGTCATGATATAGTCCGGGTTGGCGACAGGTTCGATGGGCGTTGCGTAAAGCGCCCACCCCCTGTATTTTGGAAAATTCACGCGGGGCAATAAACCCTGGTTACGATGGGTATAAAAATCTTCCGCTTCGTCCGTCGCCACCGCGCTGGCTTTGGACAGCCAGGTCAGTTGCAGGTCCGGATCGGTAGGTCGCATACCGGAAGGATAGTATAGATCCCAGCGCAGATCTTTATATTCTGGGATATACACCTTGTCCACCGTTTTGTCTATATCACGAAACGCCCCAACTGCGTTGTAGTACCATGTTTCCACTTCCGTGGGCAGCATCATCGCCTGTTCCGCTCCGGAATAGTCGTCCAGAAAGCTTCTTTCGCTCCCATCGCTGTAATTTCTGGGGTCTGCGCCCGGCACGACTTCAGTGCCGCCCTCTTTGCCGGTTCCGCTAAAGGCAAGGCCGTTCATCCATGCCCGAAGCTGGGAGAATGCCCAACGGTTCGTCGTAACTTCCAGGTCGCCTGATACGAAATCGTCCAATTCACCAGCACCGGTATGAAAAAAATAAGGGGAATTATACCAATAATAGGAGGTCATCGTCAGGGAATCGTCGGTATCGGCATTGGGGGTAAACCCGGTATATTTACCTGCAAAATCTTCATCGTATGAGGGATCCCGCCCCATGATACGCCAACGGGCGGTGTGGGGGAGGGTCGGGTCGTTGCGATCATTGTCCAGAGTGCCGAAGTAGATCACGCTGTCCTCATGGAGCAAGCCGCCGGGGTCAGCGGAGAAATCCACGCCGTCGCTCCAGGCGCCTTTCGTGCCGTAGGGCGGGAGATCGTCCAACCCGGAAAAAGCATGCAGCGGCACGGATTCCCTGACTGGCGCCTGCAAGCCGGCAACATCCGCTGATCCATCCTGCGGTTTAGGTTCTTTCGGTTCTACTGACGCATCCGGCTCCTCCGGCGCATCCGCTTCGCTGGTACAGTCATAATAGCCGTATATCGTACCGATCACCGCTGTGGCGCCGCCTTCGAACACGTCCCCTCCCGGCAGGTCAAACCAAAGGGCGTAGGCGGAATCGCTCTCGCCGAAATAATTACCGGGGTCGGTGAAATCCAGCCCAAGCTGGGGGACAAAGGCAAAGCACGAGTCCAGAAGCGTCCGGGCGTGTCCCATGGCAAAGCCCACGGGCTGGGTAAAGCGGTCGTCGAGAAGCTGCCCATAGGCATAGGGACCCTCCGGCGCGTTGCTTTCGTCCGAATCATCGCTTCCCTCCGCAGCATTTCTTTCATCCACATGAAAAAAAGCCGGTATCTCATCTAATGCAAGCACCGTCTCAAAGCGTACCGGCGCCCCTGCCCCGTTAAGCAGTACAGCCTGGTCGTCCTGTGCCCCAAAGCGGCTGTTGACGGCAATCCTTGCGGACACCGGCGGCGCTTCGGGGTTGGATGAATGAATCTCGTATCCCACATAGACGGCATAGGAATCAGGCTGGCTTTCATCCTTGATGATGTTGAGATACTGGGTAATGTCATAATCCAATAGCTGCCAAACCATGGCGCTGCCGCCATAAGCCTGGGAATAGGCGAGTGAAAGTCCGCCTGCGTCTTCGTGTTCGCTCCCAAACAGGTAATCTTTCCCGTTCACCACAAAAGTCGCGTAGGATTCTGGCGCGGTATCCTCAAGCTTCCACGAAGATGGCGAAATATGGAACCCTCCGGTTTGCGGATTGAGAGAATACCGGATAAAGCCGTTATCCTCATGGAGATACGCTTCTGCTGTCGCAGCTTTTGCGATAGGCAAAGCGATTGGCGGCAGCAGTGTGAGCAGCATGACCGCTGTGAGCAACGCTGCCACCCGGCGAAGCCATTTTCTGTGTTTAGGTGACGCCGCGTTTTCCCGTTGATGGATTGTAGTGGTATGGATTGAAATAAAATGCATTTTGCTACCCTCCTCAATGTACCTGTTCTGTTTTAAACCTTCTGTTTTTTAAATCGTTCAATTGCGGGATTCATCTTTTGCCTCCGGCAGAATCATGGTAGGCCTCGTTCAGCCGAAAGGAATAGCCCTTGTCCGCCTGGTACGCAATCCATAACATCGTCGGTTCGACTGCGTTGACCTGTTCCATAACGCTGTTTATCCCTTTCAGCGCCTCGTCCCGCCTGTCCCTGCCGTCGCCTTTATCCCATACACGATGATATAAATGCTCAAAGCTCAGGGGCAGTTCGNTATTCGCTGCCAGCAGATACAGGGTTTTGAATTCGTCCTCGCTAAAAAACGCTTCGGTATGAAAGGCGGTCATTACCCGGTATTTATCCCTGTTCAGCCACAGCGGGCCAAAAAGCAGAATCCGGTCGTCGGTTTGATAGAAGGTGTCATTTCTTTCGTCTGCCGCCAAAGCGCACTCCCCCTGTATATTTCCTGATCATCCTTCCGAATGGGACGCTGCCCGCGCCGGTATGGCAACAGTATAGATCATCAAAAAATAAAAATAGCGAAGCTTGCAAAAACGCAAGCTTCGCCAAAAAACGCAAGCTTCGCGGGGATGGGTCATTTTTTCGTTCAGACTCTTTCGAAAATATATCCTTCGTTCCGTTCCGCGGTAATCGTATAACCGGAATCAGCCAGCTTCTTCCGAAGCCGTGAAATGACGGTTCTCAGCGCGTTTTCGTCTCCGGCCATATCCAGCCCCCATACTTTATTGTACAGGTATTCCGCACATAATGTCTCTTCCGGGCGCTGAACAAATACCTGGAGCAGCGTAAACTCCTTTTGCGCAAGAAGCAGGATATCGCCGTGCAGATACGCGGTATTTGACGCGGGAACCAGCTTGAAAGGGCCGAAAGCCAGCGTATCGGGAATGAGGGCGCTCCGGCGTAAAAGCGCTT
>WRNN01000185.1 GCA_009776595.1 Clostridiales bacterium | reverse complement strand
GCCTAAACCAATAAGCCGTTTGACCAGATAGTCGTCTCTGCCAGTTTGTTCGGGGGCAAGGAAAGTCACGATCATACCGCGCCGGAGCGTGCCAAAACGGGGCGTCAGTTTCTCCACGTACAGCCGGTCGTCCACTCTGATGGTGGGTACCATCGACGGCGTTGGCACGTACCTGGGTTCTACGATAAAGGTTCGCAGAAACATCGCAATGGTGATAGCGATGACGAATAAGACGACCCATTCCTTGATTGCTTTCCAGTTCAGGGGAAACACCAGCTTTCCTTTGTTTTCATGGGTGCAGCCGTTACCGTTCAGTACCGTGCCCTGTGCCGCTAATAGCTTGAGGACCGCCATGTTATGCACAGACACATCTATCACGCAACAGAGCACGACATAGCGTGAAGATTCGTTCTATGGGCGCGGCTCGCCTTAGTGGATCGGGTCGCCTACCCGGTGTGCTTTGATCAGGTTTGTGCTGCCGGATTTACCAACCGGTACGCCGGCTGTGATGATCACCAGATCCCCTTCCGCGACAAAGCCTTCTTGGCGCGCGGCCTCTAAAGCGGTTGACATCAACTCATCCGTACTGTTTTTGTGCGGTACGAGCAGGGGAATGACGCCCCAGGACAGCATCAACTGCCGCCTGACCAACTCTGTGGGCGTTGTCGCAATGATCGGCGCTACCGGTCGGAAACGGGAAATTTGCCTTGCGGTAAATCCTGCATTGGTGGAAGTCAGGATCGCCTTTGCTTCGATCTTCTCCGCCAGCAGGCAGGCTGCCCTGGCTACTGAATCACTGATCGGATCGATTAAATCGTCCTGGCTGTTGAATCTGCGGTCATGCTGTTGCCGCCAAAGCTTGGACGTCTCCGTCTGCTGGGCGATCCTCGCCATGATATCCACGGACTCGACCGGATGAAGGCCGGCGGCGGTTTCCCCCGAGAGCATGATGGCGTCGGTGCCGTCCAGTATCGCGTTCGCTACGTCGCTTGCTTCCGCCCTGGTCGGTCTGGGGTTATGCATCATGGATTCCAGCATCTGGGTAGCGGTAATGACCGGCTTGCCGACCCGGTTGCAGCGAAGAATCATGTCCTTCTGCAGCATCGGCAGCTCCTCCACCGCCACTTCCACGCCAAGGTCCCCTCGCGCCACCATGATCCCGTCCGCCAGGCGGATGATCTCATCCAGCCGCTCCAGGCCCTGTACACTTTCAATCTTCGCGACGATAAATTGCCTGCCGCCCAGTTCGTCCAGCCGCGCCCGGATGCTCTTGACATCCTCGGCATTGCGGACGAAGCTTGCCGCGACGATGTCCACTTCCTGCTCGACGCCAAAGCGAAGGTCTTCGTGATCCTTATCTGTCAGAACCGGGAAGGGCAATTCGGCGCCAGGCACATTGACGCCCCGCCTGTTGGTCAGGACGCCGCCGTTAATCACCCTGCACTGTATCTCCTCAGCGCTTATGGCCAGGGCTTCCAGGCGGATCAGCCCGTCGTCCACAAGGATATGCTGTCCCTGCCGAACCGATGCGGGAAGCTGGTTATAGGTAACAGAGACAATATGGCTGTCTCCTTCTATTGCTTTCGTCGTTAAGGTTATCGTCTGCCCATCCTCCAGGACGGCCTGTCCGCCCTTTACCGCACCGGTGCGGATTTCGGGGCCGGCCGTATCCAGCATCAAGGCGACGTCCATTCCGGTTTCTTTCTCTGCCCGCCGGAGAAGTTCAATGCGGGCCGCATGTTCTTCATGGGTTCCATGGGAAAAGTTGAGCCGGGCTACATTCATCCCCGACCGGAGCATTGTTGTCAATATTTCCAGAGAGTCTGTAGCAGGGCCCAGCGTACAGACTATCCGGGTTTTGCGATACATAATTCTTTCTTTCCTCCTATATTCATGATGATTATTCATCATATCACTCGCTATTCTATCAGAATTTCCACTTTATTTAAAGCTGGGAAAGCTTAATAAATTCCTCTTTTCCTTTCATTTCTATGCTATACTTTATCAGGTAGCCGGCGCAGCCTTGTCGCCCCATACGGCGAAAAGAAGCATCAATGAGCGCGCAGGTTGCGCGAATGCCTGCGGTTTTACGGGGTTTTTCCGGCTTATTCGCTCTAAAGAAGCAGTATCGGAGCGGAACATACGCGCCCTGTGATACTTCGGATAGCGGAACATACGCGCCCTATGATATTTCGGATAGCGGATTGGGTCCGCAGGACGTGGGTCCGCAGGACGTGGGTCTGTAGGACGTGAGGACTGTAGGACCGGCGCCACAAGTTGTGTTATGGGCGGCAGCCCATGCTAGTAGCTTACTCCATATGAGCTACAGTTTAAAATGACATAATCTTATGGAGTAAGCTACTAACGCCGCTGAAATGCGGCGTCGCGAAGCGGAAGGCACGAGCGACATGTGCGCGAGTGCCGACGGGGAGATGGGGCAGAGCCCCGTCCTGGCAATCACCCAAGGGGATGCCGCTTCGCTTGGGTTTTGGGCGGCAGCCCAAGTTGGGATACGTAGGGAAAGGAATCGTAGATAATATGGAGAATATTTGGCGCGCCTATGTCGAAAAAAAGCCCGGAGAGGATGGCGAAGCCCGCGCTTTACTGGCCGATCTTCGGGAAAACCTGGGCTTGAGCCTGCTTACCGGTTTGCGCATCGCCTACCGCTACGACGTGGAAGGGCTGACCGGGGAGGAATGGGAAAATGCCTGCAGGCAGGTTTTATGCGATGAACAGGTAGAAATGCTGTACATGGAGGATTTGCCGCTGGTTGAAGGCGAACGGGCCCTGGCAGTCGAGTATTTGCCCGGTCAATATGACCAGAAAGCGGATAGCGCCGCACAGTGCTTTCAACTGATCACTTTAAAGGAACAGCCGGCTGTACAGACCGCTGTCGTATACATCCTGAAGGGCGCCCTTAGCCCTGCGGATATCGACGCCTTTTACGGCTACTGCAGCAATCCTGTAGATTCCCGGCTCGCTTCCACAGGCAAACCCTCCGCCATTTCCCGGGAAATAGCGCCCGCGCCCGACGTCCCTGTGCTGGATGGTTTCCGTCTCCTGGAGGAGAAGGGCCTCTGCGATTTCCGCCAAAGCTACGGCCTGTCAATGTCGGAAGCGGATCTGGCTTTTTGTCAGGCGTACTTCCGCAAGGAGGACAGGGATCCCAGTGTCACAGAGCTCCGGGTAATCGATACCTATTGGTCCGATCATTGCCGGCATACGACTTTTAATACCGTTATCGAAGAGTATACTTTGGAAGACGGCCCCTATAAGCAAGTCCTCGAAGAGGCCATCGCCGGATACTTCCGGCTGCGAAAGGAAGCGGGCGGGGAAGACAGGCCGCTGTCCCTGATGGACATGGCGACGGTAAACGCCCGGGCGATGCGAAAAGCCGGACAATTAGAGGATCTGGAGTTATCCGAAGAGGTCAACGCCTCCAGTATCCGGGTGACGGCGGATACCGGCCGGGGGAAAGAGCCCTGGCTGGTTATGTTTAAAAATGAAACGCATAACCATCCTACCGAGATAGAGCCCTTCGGAGGCGCCGCCACCTGTGTCGGCGGCGCTATACGGGATCCTATGTCCGGGCGCTCATACGTCTATCAGGCTATGCGCATCACCGGTTCGGCCGACCCCCTGGAACCGGTAGGCGACACCCTGCCGGGGAAGCTGCCCCAGCGCGTCATCACCCGCCAGGCGGCGGCGGGATTCAGTCAGTATAGCAATCAGATCGGGCTGGCCGCCAGCCTTGCGGACGAGCTCTACCATCCCGGCTATAAAGCCAAGCGCATGGAGCTTGGCGCCCTGGTCGGCGCCGCGCCGGAAGCCGACGTCCGGCGGGAGACGCCGGAGGAAGGGGACCTGGTGCTGCTTCTGGGCGGGCCTACCGGCAGAGACGGCTTGGGCGGCGCCACCGGTTCCAGCAAAGCCCAGGACGAGCAAAGCATTGAAACAGCCGGCGCCGAAGTGCAAAAAGGCAATGCGCCTATGGAGCGAAAGCTTGTTCGGCTTTTCCGTAATCCCGCCTTCGCCCGGCTGGTCAAACGCTGCAACGATTTCGGCGCAGGCGGCGTCAGCGTCGCCATCGGCGAACTGGCGCCCGGTTTGGATATCGACCTGGACCAGGTACCGGTGAAATATGAGGGCCTGGATGGAACAGAGCTGGCTATATCCGAATCCCAGGAGAGAATGGCCGTCGTTATCTCCGCCGCTTCGCTGGATACCATATTAGCCATGGCGTCGGTAGAAAATGTGGAAGCTACCGTGGTCGCCCGCATTGCCGGCCACAACCGGATGAAAATGACCTGGCGGAGCAAGGAAATCGTGAATCTGTCACGAACGTTCCTGGACGCCGCCGGGGTAGGCCGGAAAACAAAGGCGGTTCTTCTTCAGCCGAAGGATAATGCGAAGGACCATCCGAAAGGCTATTCTTACTTTGCGGAGGAAGGGCTGCGCATCCGGCAGGCAGCGCCGACATT
>WRNN01000184.1 GCA_009776595.1 Clostridiales bacterium | reverse complement strand
TGCTCGCCGGCCCAGCCTGGTCCGTCGCCGCCGGAACGGGCTTTTGCCTTATCCGCCTGTCTGAAGCCCGCTCCCTCTTCCCGTGGTTCCCCATAATGCGGATCCTGGAGATTCACATGGGGGCGCCGCTGAAAAATATGGATTTCTCCGTGTTTCTCATCGATATGGGCGTGATCAAAATAGCCCATCTTGATCATTTGCTTCAGGTCTTTTACAACCTGCTTCTCACGGACCTGTGCAAAGGCGGCGATATCCTGTATGGAAGTCAGTCCGTGATTGACGATCCCGTCGATATAACAGCGATATTTAAAACCCTCCAGATTGTTCCTTCTGGATGTGACAAGGGATATGAACCCGCCGCATAGCATAAAGATCGCGAAACACAGCATGACCGTATTACTGCGTCCTGCGCCGGCAAGCGAACTGAGTATGACAATCCCGAGAAACAACAGTAACCAGCCCGTTGCCGACGTCTTGTTGTCCTTCTTGACCGCCGATTCCCTGTCTGTCCTTGCTTTTTTGATCAGGAAATACAGGCCCAGGGGCCAGCAGAAAATCAGCCCGAGAATCACCGCCGTCCAGGATATTCCTCTTTGGTATTTAGCCATTGTTCAGATTCCTCGCTTTTTTCAGGTTTATCAATTCCCGGTTTCTGCTTTTTATCAGCCTGAGAATATCTTCGGTCAGCAGGGTTACCTGCTTTTTTTGCGCCGAACTGCTCATCACGCCGGCTTCTTCCTCTTCCTGCAATACATATTTTAGCTCCCGGATCTTTTCGGACAGCGCGGGATCCNTGCCGGTCTGCCCGGAATAATCGCTGTACCGGATCGCTTCGTCGATCTGACGCAATTGATCGGCGTACATCCGGTTATNCGAGGCCTGCATCATTTGGAACACTTCGTCTTCCANGCTCCGCATGAAAGCCACCGCNGCCATCGTATTCGCCCTATTTTTGCTTCTGTCTCCGCCGCCAGCCGCCGCAAAAAGGAAAATTGCGCCAAAAGCCAGGACCATGACAATCTCTAAAGTAGCGAGCAAGCCTGCTTTAACTTGAAACAGCAATAGAATCACAGCCATCGACACAGCCGCAAGGCCATATACAAGGAACAGGGAATAGATACCCACCCTGAGCCCGGGGCCCATGGACAGCCCCGGCGAGTCCTCCAGCCAGATATAGCCCGCAACAGGCAGGATTTCTCCGAGAACGATAAAAAACAGGCTGGCCCAGTGCAGACTGCTCTGCTCGGGGAACAGCCGCATAAACAACACGACGGATGTAAACACNAGAATGAGTCCGGCTATNGCCGACAGCTTTGTCTTCCGGCTGCTAATCATACAAGATCCCGCTCCTCCAAAGACCGGCCGCAATAGGGGCAGAACCTGGCCCCTTCCACCGGGATCGTTTTCGCACAGGAAGGGCAGGTTATCCGGGGATCATATCCGATGATGTCCATTTCCGCCTTCCTGGCCAGGGCGCTTTTCAGCTTCCGAACAGCCTGGTCGTCCTCGGGTACACTGACGTCGTTCACATAGAAGTGAATCAGTTCAATACCGAATTCATCAAAAGAAGGGCTGATTTTCTCCCGCATATGCAGGGACAGNTCTTCCAGATAGGCATTAATTTCCAATATGCTTACTCTNTTATGAATCAGGTAAGAGGACAGGGAATCCTTNACCCTTGTCATATAAATGCCCCTGAAATACTGCATCAAATGCTCCTTATCGAAAAGCGGCATGGTTCCCACAAGCTTGACCAACATCTTTTTGGAATCGGCGATTCTGACGCCGAACTGGCCATAGGAGCGCAGCGGGATAAAGATGCCGTAACGGGGGTCCTGGATTTGTATCGGGCTTGTGGTCCCCCATTTGATGTCAAGGGTATAGGCCTTGTTTATAAACCATACCTCCGCGCTGAATGGCGTCTTCCCGCCGAAAGGCAGCTTCATCATGCCCGCCAGCAAGGGCATATTCTCCGTATCCAAAACATATCTCCCACTGGGATACAGGTCCAGGGCCATGCCGTCTTTAAAAAGCAGCGCTTCCTGCGACTCATTGACGATCAACTGCGCGCCCGTATTCANATTNTCGTTGGGGTATTTCCACGCGTAGACGCCCGGTCCTCCGTTATACTTCACCACATCGATGATAGCCACGTTCTGCTCTCCTTTTGCCTTTGATATGCATCATTATATTTCTTTTGGCATACAAGAGCAATAAGCCGGAAAGCCAAAAAGGGCTATTCCGGCATAATATAATGCTATCTTAATCTTTCTTTAATGTTAATGTTTCTGTCCAGGCGGCTCGATGAGCATGTGGTTGATGACCAGATCCAGGCACTGATGATCACGATATAAATCGAACAAATGCCCGTTATCCAGCGCCTGTACCACCGGCCGCATCGGAAATTCACTGCTAATCACNGTACAGATTTTGCCATTGGATAATTCAATCAGGCAACCTACGGGATAAGGTTCCATGATATCCAGAAACGCCTTTACGATGTCGAAATCGAATACATCGCTGGCGCCGCCCATGATAAGCTCCAGCGCCTCTATCGGCTGCGTCGGCTTTCTGTAAGGGCGAAAGGAGGTAAGGGCGTCATAGACGTCGGCAACGGCTATGATCCTGCTTATGATGGGGATATCCGCATTNGCAAGCCCATCCGGGTAGCCGGATCCGTCCATTTTCTCATGGTGGTGCATCACNGCCGTCCAAAGCTCCTCGTCTCCGATCCCTTTGTCGGATAAATAGCGAAACCCTTCCTCTGAATGGGTTTTCACTATAGCAAACTCATCCGCGTTGAGACTGGAGGTTTTGTTAATCAGTTCGATAGGTATCCTGGTTTTCCCTATATCATGCATCATCGCGCATTTTCCGATTTGGGTTAAGTCTTTTTTGGAGAACCCTAACTGCTGTGCGATCGCGATGGACACGACGGCGACGCTGAGAGAATGATGATAGGTATATTCATCATAACTTTTCAAGTCATTAATATTGATTAGACTTCTCCGTTCTTTCGAGAGGGAGGCTACCAGCTGTTCCACTACGTTGTCCAGTTGCTTCACCGTCATGGAAGCGATGGAAGCGTCTCCGTACTGCCCNCTTGCNATGGCAAAGATATCGCTCAGGAAGCTGATCGCCTCATCGCGCAGTTTGGGGCTGATCACAGGCGCCGCCCTCCTGATATCCATCAAATCCGGCTGATTCACCGAGGAGGCGATGCAAACCTCTTTTATTTTTTTTACCCTCAGCCTGTCAATCAGGTTTTGGGTCAATACCGCGTTTTTTACCAGTAGGGGTATCTTGTTGCCGCTCCTTTTATAAATACCTTCGTCAAGGACCATGCCCTCTGTCAGCTCGTCTATCGAATACTTATTGCTCAACTCGTCATCACCTCGATCGCCAGCGTTTCCTATCAGTACCNATTCCTGTTTATTTTGTGGGTACTTTATTAAGCCAATATTATAATAGCCTATACGAATGGCGTTGTCACTGACTTTATTTAATCGTTTAGCTGCGTTTTTTTAGTCCTTTCGTTAATCATTTTAAAATTTTTTTCTGTGCTTTTCGACATTTTTTTCTGTGCGGCAAGCGTGTTTCGTTCCCAGAAAATNCCATNGGTATAGCCCTGTATCGAGGCGTCGCTTTCGGCCAGCGCAAGCCGTCTGGCAGCCAGCGCACAATACGCCGCTTCCTTTTCGACGCCGAAGTAATGTCGCTTCAATTTCTTTGCCGTCACTAAGGAACTCCCCACGCCCGCGAAAGGNTCCAGGATAAGGTCGCCTTCCGATGAGCTGGCAAGAATCAGTTTGGCCATCAGCTTTTCCGGTTTTTGCGCCGGATGNTCCGTGTTTTCGGGCATTGACCAATAAGGGACAGACAAGTCGTCCCAAAAATTGGAGCTGTAGGTATCCCGGAAACGCCCGCTTTCCGTCTCTTGCCAATCCTTCGGTTTACCTTCTACCCGATAAGGCGCGATGACGTTGCGCCGCTGTTTGACCGCTTCGGGATGAAAGGTATACTGGCTGGACATCGTGGCAAACCAGATATCCTCCATGGAGTTTTTCCAATTATTAAGCGCTCCGCGGCCCTTTTCCCGCTGCCAGGTGATGCGGTTGCGCAGCAGGGCATAATCGCGCAGCACCGGTCCGATGATCAGGCTGGACTTCCAGTCGCAGCATATATAGATAGAAGCCGTTGCTTTGAGCGTATGCAAAACAGCCTCGATCCACCTTATGGTGAAAGCCTCGTAGCCGGCGGCGTCCATTTTGTTGAATTTGCTGGATCCGAAAGTTTTGTCCAGGTTGTAAGGCGGATCCGCAATCAGCAGATCGGCGAATCCGTCAGGCAAGGTTTCCATGACGGAAAAGCAGTCTCCCAGCACAATGGCGTCTTTGCTGCTTTGCCGCGGGAGCAGGTCTTCCTGCCTGAGGCATTGCGTCAGATAGAAACGTTCTTCCTCCGGAGACAGGGTAATGGTCTTGTT
>WRNN01000183.1 GCA_009776595.1 Clostridiales bacterium | reverse complement strand
CCTACAACCGCTCCGGGACAGAATTCTCGATACACTCCAAAGGCGCGTCGCGGCGAATCTCTCTGTCCATGTAGTTTGCTTTTGCGGAACGGGTGAGAAAATGGAGGAGATTTTTTCGATATGAATACCGTACATTTTGTCGGCGCAGGCCCCGGCGCGGCGGATCTATTAACCCTGCGCGGTAAGTCGCTTTTAGAAAATGCCGACCTGGTGATCTATGCCGGTTCGCTGGTGAATCCGGAACTGCTGACCTATACCAGGGAAGGCTGTGCGCTTCATAACAGCGCAACAATGACGCTGGACGAAGTGATCCATTGTATCGAAGCAGCCGTCGGTATGGGAAAATCCGTCGTGCGGCTGCATACCGGCGATCCCAGCTTGTACGGCGCCATTCGGGAGCAGATGGACAAACTGACTGCGTTGGGCATCGACTATGAAATCTGCCCGGGCGTATCCAGTTTTAGTGCCGCCGCCGCATCATTGAAAGCCGAATATACCTTGCCCGGCGTGTCGCAAACCGTCATTCTGACAAGGGCGGCGGGCAAAACGCCTGTGCCGGAAAGCGAAACGATCCGGGCGCTGGCCGCGCATCAGGCTACCATGGTGCTATTTTTAAGCGCGGCTTTGCTGGAATCGGTAGCAAACGATCTTGTGTCGGGCGGCTACGCGCCGGAAACCCCGGCCGCCATCGTCTACAAGGCGAGCTGGAAGGACGAAAAAATCGTTCGCTGTACCGTGGGATCGCTGGCGGAAAGCGCGGGCGGCGTCGCTAAAACAGCTCTGATATGCGTAGGGGATTTCCTGGGGAGCGACTATGCATTGTCCCGTTTGTACGCGCCCGACTTTTCTACAGGATACCGGGAGGCGACAGAATGAAGATTGCCATCATCGCTTTCTCGGCCTGCGGCGCGGCGCTTATGGGACGCTTATCGTCGTTGATGGAAGGGGAGCATGCGGTCAGAGGCTATATTACGGCGCGACACGCGGGAGAAACAGGCTATACGCCCTTTTCCTCCGTATACGCTTTGGCGGAGCAGCTCTTCGGCGACGCGGACGCGCTGGTGTTTATCGGCGCCTGTGGCATCGCGGTACGCAGCGTTGCGCCGCTGATTAGAAGCAAGCTGAGCGACCCCGCCGTAGTAGTCTGCGACGAAACGGGACAGTTCGCGATAAGCCTGCTGTCCGGACACGCAGGCGGCGCGAACCGCCTGACTGCGCAAATCGCGGCGATGATCGGCGCGACGCCGGTGATCACCACCGCCAGCGATAGCCACGCTATCCTTGGCGGATCGGAGCAGTCGCGCAGCCTCGTTTTGGGGATAGGGTGCCGCCGCGGCCTTTCGGCGGAAAGCATTGAACGCTCAGCAACGATTATGCTGTGGGACGATCAGATCCCGCTTGCCCGTGTAAGCGAGGTCGCGACGATTGATCTTAAGCAGAATGAAGAAGGTTTGCTCGGCTTCGCGGCGGCGCATCAACTCCCGCTGCGCTTCTACCCGGCGGCGGAACTGGCAGCCGTACAGGGGGATTTCTCGTCTTCCGAGCGGGTTTACCAGGCGGTCGGCGTCGATAATGTCTGCGAACGCGCCGCCGCTTTGTGCGGCGGCAAGGGAAAGCTGATACTGCGTAAAACCGCAAAGGACGGCGTGACCGTCGCGGTTTTTGAAAAGGAGTGAGCGAATGGCTAAGTTATGCATTGTCGGTTTCGGTCCCGGCGATGCGGGGAACATGACGGAATTGTGCAAACGGCGATTATCGGACTGCGATATCATCGTGGGTTATACGGGCTATACAAAACTTTTACGCCCCCTGTTCCCGGAAAAAATGGTTCACGAAACGGGCATGACGCAGGAAACCGAACGTTGCCGTACGGCGATTGCCCTTGCGGCGGACGGAAAAGCCGTGTGTGTTGTATCGAGCGGAGACGGCGGCATATATGGCATGGCAAGCCTGCTATTTGAGCTGGCGGCAGAGGCGCCGGACATAGANATGGAAGTCGTTCCCGGCGTAACGGCGGCGGTCAGCGGCGCCGCCCTGCTGGGCGCGCCCATCGGGCACGATTTCGCCGTTATCAGCCTGAGCGATTTGCTGACGCCCTGGGAAATCATTGAGAAACGTTTACATGCCGCCGCTTCCGGTGATTTTGCCATTTGCTTATACAATCCGGGAAGCCAAAAGCGAGCGGGGCATCTGCGGGACGCCTGCGACCTGCTACTTACCATCTTACCCGCAGACAGACTATGCGGCATTGCCCGTAACATTGGGAGAGAAGGGCAATCCATTACCCTGTTGACGCTTTGTGAGCTTAGGGATTTTAAGGCAAATATGGAAGATACTGTTTTTATCGGCAATTTGACGACAAAAAAAATAGGCGGACGTATGGTAACGCCGAGAGGATACCGCCATGATTAAAGCCGTCGTCTTCGGAGGCACTACCGAGGGACGGAAGCTGTGTGAGACCGGCGCCGAATATGCGATACCGATTCGATACTGCGTCGCCACCGCAGACGGCGCGCGCCCGGTGGATAATCTGCAGGATGTGAATATTCATATAGGGCGGCTCAGAACCGCTGAAATGGTATCCCTCATCCGGCGGGACAGTCCCGCACTGGTCTTTGACGCGACCCACCCCTATGCGGCGGAAGCCAGCCAAACGATCGCCGCCGCCTGCCAAAGCGTCGGCATCCCGCTGCTTCGTGTGCTGCGGGAGAATGTGGAGGAACAGGGCTGTACCTACTTTTCCGATATGGACGACCTTCTTGCCTGGCTGGAACGGGAACCGGGGGATATTTTTGTCACCACGGGTGCGTCCAACGCGGGGCTGTTTACCAAGCTACAGGATTTTCAAAATCGGGTATGGCTGCGCATTCTGCCTAGCCTGGAGAGTTTGCGCTCCTGCCTGGAATGGGGATACCGTCCCGAACGGCTTATTTGTATGCAAGGCCCGTTTTCGGAGGAACTCAACAGCGCGATGTTCAATGCCGCTAAGGCCAGAATTCTTGTGACAAAAAACGCAGGCGCGGCAGGCGGATTCCCTGAAAAAGTCCGGGCAGCACGAAGTTTGGACATGGTCACGGCGGTATTGGCAAAGCCAAGCGAATCGGGCGGGGTTTCCCTGGAAAATGCCCTGCTAAAAATGATGGAGCTGAGAGAATGAAAAAAGTAGCGGTTGTCGGCGTGGGTTTAGGGCAGCATACATTGACGCCGGAGGCGCGGGATGCGATTTCGCAAGCCGGCGTACTGCTCGGCGCGGCAAACGTGCTTGAGGCGTATCAGGAAAAGCGATCCCATCCATATTATCTGCCGAAGGATGTAGCGGCTTGTATCGAAAGGGAGGACGCGGAGACATTTGCCGTGCTCGTCTCCGGCGACGTGGGGTTTTACAGTGCGGCGACGGGGATTTGCGCAGCGCTGTCGGCTTATGAGCTTCGTTTCATTCCGGGCATTTCCACCGTCAACGCTTTTTTCGCCAGGCTGAAACTGCCTTGGCAGGACGCGGCGTTTATCAGCGCCCACGGACGCGGGGCAAATGTCGTGGATACCGTCCGGCGCAGCCGCTTAACGCTCTGCCTGACCGGAAATAACACGGACGCCATCGGTGAGGCTTTATGCAAAGCCGGGTTCGGTGGTATCAAAGTACATGTAGGCGAAAACATCGGAGCGGAACAGGAGCGGATTCATGAAACTACCGCGGAAGAACTGTCACGCGGTGTATTTCCCTCGCTGACCGTGCTGCTGTTCGTGAATGAAGCCTTTGACGACAGAACGCCCCACGGATTATCTGACGACAGCTTTTCGCGTCTGCCCGGAATTCCGATGACCAAAAGCGAAACGCGGGCAGTCGTCCTGTCGAAATTGAACCTGCATCCTAATTGCGTTTGCTGGGATGTTGGCGCGGGAACCGGCTCGGTGACGGTGGAAATGGCGCTTTCGGTTTATCGCGGCCATGTATACGCCGTGGAGCGCCGGGAGGACGCCATACCTTTGATCGAACAGAATTGCGCCGCTTTTCATTTGGGGAACGTCACCCTTGTGCGCGGTGAAGCGCCTGCCGCTTTGGAAATGCTCCCTTCTCCCGACGCGGTGTTTATCGGCGGCAGCGGCGGGGAGACAGGCGAAATCATTGCTGCTGTTCTGCGTAAAAACCAGGGCGCGCGAATCGTCGTGACCGCCGTAACTATCGAAACGGTATCGGCGGCGTTGTCCGCGTTTCACGACAGGGGCTTGGATCCGGAAATACTACAGATTAACGTAGCGAAAGGCATACAAGCGGGAGCACTGCATATTATGGAAGCGCAGAATCCC
Organism: Clostridiales bacterium; assembly: GCA_009776595.1. Taxonomy (GTDB): domain Bacteria; phylum Bacillota; class Peptococcia; order DRI-13; family UBA5745; genus WRMS01. The sequence continues at coordinate 184 of WRNN01000183.1, read as the reverse complement.
ATCACCTTTCTGAGCGTGGGAGGAAAGCCATGCGCCGTATCCTGATTGCCGGAACAAACAGCGGCTGCGGGAAAACAACCGTAACTTGCGCCATTCTTTCGGCGCTGATCACGCGCGGGATAACACCGGCGACTTTTAAATGCGGCCCGGATTATATCGACCCCATGTTTCATCGGGCGGCGTC
>WRNN01000182.1 GCA_009776595.1 Clostridiales bacterium | reverse complement strand
TGGCGAGCTATATCGGGAGCAGAGGGGAGCGCCAAACTTTACAGGAGTATTATGATTTGGCGGGAACCCAGATCGCCAGGGAGTCCTATGCCGAGGCTTTGATCAGTATTGAGCGCTGCATCGAACTATTCCAGGACGAATCAGATGCGCTGCTCATCGATCTTTGGCTGAAAAAAGGCTGCCTCCTCGTCCTGCTGGACAGGTTGGAGGAAGCCGTCGTCGCCCTTGCGATGGTGACGGAGCTTGATCCCGCTAACCCGGACGCCTATCTGGTCAAAGCCCAGGCTTACGCGGGGCTTGCCTTGTATCAGGAGCTGCAAGAATGCCTGGAAGCCTATCTTGCCCTCGTGCCGGGGGATCAGGAAATTGCTTTACTGCTGGCACAGATCACCGGCGAAGGGGAAGACAATGCCTATGCGCAGGAGGATCAAGCGCAAACACAGGATACAGTGCAGATCGCGGAAGCGGGCGTCCCGGGGGGCGATCCGGCGGATCCCGCGTCAAGCTTGTACCTGGAGGGACTATATGCCATGCAGGATGGAGATTTCGAAGCAGCGGAAGAAGCCATCGGCCGGGCAATCGCCATGGATACCGGTCTGGAAGGGGCGTATTACTACAGAGGGGTATGCCGGCTTTCGCTGGAAGATTACGCCGGGGCAGCGGAGGACTTTGCCGCCTCGATAAACCAGGGGTACATGGTACATAGCAGCTACTACAACCGGGGCATCAGCCTGATCATGACAGATGAGTACGACTCAGGCCTTGCCGACATTCACGTCGCTGCCGACCTCACGGAAGACAGCGGCATACAGGACCGGGCCGGGCAATTCCTCGAACAAGTCCGGGAAGCGGAAGCGGAAGCCAGGCTCACGCAGCATCTCATCATGGCGCAATTGAGCGCCGATCTCGAAGATCTGGCAGGCGTATGCGAGCATTTGGAAGCCTACCTGGACGAGGCGCCGGACGACCTGTCGATCCGGAGTACCCTTGCCCAGGCGAGGTTTGCCGCAGGCGAGTATGAGCTGGCATTGGCGCAGTATGAGATTATCTTGCTGGCGGAGCAGACGGAAGAGGCGGAATACCTGTATGGGCTCACCGCGCTGCAGCTGGCAGACTTTACTTTAGCCGAACAAGCCTTGTCCAGATCCATTGCATTAGCGGGCGATAGTTTAGGCGTGTATTACTACCGGGGCGTATGCCGCTTATCCCTTGAAGACTACCAGGAGGCGGCCGATGATTTTAGCATATCTATCAAGAATGGGGATATGGTGCATAGCAGCCTCTTCAACAGGGGCATTTGCCGGTTGATGATGGGGGAGGAAAAGGCCGGNATGGAAGACATTCAGACAGCCGCCGGCATGGAGGAAGACGAAGACATCAAAGAGCAGGCAAANCGGCTCCTTNCGGACATCGAACAGGAGAANGCTTCNCANGCCAGNNNNGGNGAAGAGGATTGGTAAGTGCGCTTGATATAACCGGGCGGGAAGTCATGGTGCGAAACTCCTTTTTTGGGAAATAGTACAATTAAATTATTGTTGCATTTTTTCAAATACTGAGGCATATTTATAGCATAGAACGGTAACNAAATAGATTAATATAGTCCAAATTAAAAGCATCATGTAACCTCTACCTAGGGTTACGCTACTTTTGGTATANGGATGCAGCGCATCGAAGATACGAAAGAAGGCAGCCANCATGAGAAAAAGGGCACAGAATCCCACAGGAGCAAANATCCAGGAGGAGAAGCCCNCAGGCGNCGTACCGGCNTCGATGCGCGCGCAAAGCGCAGCGGCTGCACCGGGCACATGGAGTCCATCAAGTGTACGGGGCAGTAAGTATTACCCGAAGCGAGGGGGGAGTACTGCAATAGCTGCGCTTTTAATAATGGTGTTATTATTATGTAGCCCTATTTTTACGTATGCGACAGATCCCGGGNATAACGATGCCCTTTCGCCTGTGTCAGAAAGCGGGGCAGAACCCGAATCAGTGGCAGAGGAAGACGAAACGCCTGCTATATATTTCGACATCCTGGACGATGGGGATGAAGGGAACGGGGAAGGGGAACCTGAAGAAGGGGAACCTGAAGAAGGGGAACCCGAAGAAGAGGACGATGGCGAGGGTAAGGAAGACGGTGATGGAAACAGCNCAGAGGAGGCCGAAGAAANCGCTGACGCCGAGTATGAAATACCTACCGGATCGGCGTATGTNNTGGGCGAAGACGANACCGTTTACCAGAATNCCGCAGGCAAAAACGCGATCAACCAGGCCATAGAGGCTGCCATCAAGAAAGCCCAGGATGAAAACAAAGGCGAAGAGGGTAAAACCGAAATCACCGTCATCGTCAATGACGGCAAATACCTGGACGGCGTCAAGGCGTCCGTGTCCGAGACAACAAAGGACATCCTGATCCGGATTGTGGCGGCAGACGCGACAGTCAAAGACGACGAAGGCAACGATAAAGAAGGGGAGTTCCATGCCGGCTCGGCAGGCGGCGTGCAGGTGGAAGGCGATCTCAGCTTTGACGGCGTCGACATCCTCCTGGCAGGGATATACCTGTCGTTGAAAAACAAGATCGAAGTGAAAAACGCCGGCACATTCACCTATTACGGCACAAGCCTGGACGACCATGGGGCCTTCGAACTCATCGACGTTGTGAAGGAGATCAACCTCTACGGCGGCGACGGGGACGACCATTTTACAGTTAACATCAAACAAAGCCCGCAGGCGGAACTGGCATCGGCGGACTTCGACGACCAGAATGAGGGGACGCTCACGCAAGAAGGAAAGGACAAGCTGGTCCAAGCAGCCAATGACGCGGAACAAGTCAAAGTATCCATCGACATGGGGGATGGACAGAACAAACTCAGCGTGAATCTGATGAACTCGACGGAAATTAAGTCCGCCGAAGACGATGAATCCGGCGAATCCGGGGAGTCCGATGGCGTCCCGGGAAAGGTGGACGTCAGCAAGATAGACTTGAGCATCACCGGCGGCAGCGGCGGGGATGAGATATCCCTCACCGGTGAAATACAGCCCGGTGAATTTTCCCTCATGAAAGAAATACTGGAGAGTATAGCCTCCGCCTTGGAAGGCGTAGAAAAGAATGTGATCCGCATCAACGCAGGCGAAGGCGACGATCTGATTCTCGTCGATACGGGACTGGCCTTCTCTTCCCATCGCCAAGTGGACCTCAGCGTGGAGGGCGGCGACGGCTTCGACCGGATCCATCTGAGCGGGAAGCTGGACGAATCCGACGGGCGCCTGGGCGGAGACGAGTCATTGGTATATATGAAAGCCCTCGACGGCACAGGGCTGGTGAAGCGGCTGGAGCTTGCCGCTTCAAATGTCCAAGCCTTCACCGATGGGCTGGAAGGGAAGATCTCCGCCAAAGCCGAGGCGGGGACAGAATTCGCTTCCTATATAAATTACGAATTGGATGCTCCAAGCGGGGGCGGGGCCTGGCACTATGCCAACGACAGCGGCGCCGGCGCCTTCCTGACCAATCTCGTCATTAAAGGATCAACCCTCACCATTGGGGACGTCAACACCCCTCATGTGAATATTATGATCCTCAGCGAAAAAGGCGGGCTTAACCAAGCGTCGGAGATCACGTTCACCGGCGCGGTGTACGGCAAAAACATCCTTGTCGCNGCCAAAAATACCGACGACTACACGATCACCATTCTCGAAGGCAGCATAGCNGGCGAGGATGGCTTTACGATGGAAGCGAGCCTCTTCGATATCGTTGTNGGNGCCTTAGTCAGNTTGGCTGAGAACGCATTGCTCTATGCTTCGCAAGCGGTCAGCTTAGTTGCTTNCAGCACGCAGNGCAAGCCGCTTATCCCCACGCTGGATGAGCTGACAGCTAAGNTCGGCGAGAAATACACCAACACATTGAACCTGAATTTTGTCGCGATCAAGGTAGGCAGCGCCATCGTGGAGATTCTTGGCACAATCACATCGGCGGCGATCCGCATCGTCGCGGAAAACATCGTTGACGTGAGCGTGGACAACTATAATCTGGCCGGCGTGGGCATACCGCTCGCTGTAGGGGTCATCGTGGCGGAAGCCGGTATATCGCTTGACGGCAACGCGAAGCTGACAAGCACAGAGGGAGGCATTCTGCTGAAAGCGTCCAGCGAAGTGGCGCTGGCGACGGCTGCCCGCTCGGGTCTTTTACCCTTTACTGCGGCCTTATCTTCGGTGATCAACGACGCTTGGGTGGAACTCAAAGGCGAGTCCTCCCTTGTGTCGGCAGGGGATACGGTAGTCAGGGCCCTTGCAGGGGCGAGGATCGAAACCAAGGCTACCGGGCCTGCGAAAAGCGAGGACAAAGATAAAGACAAAGACGAAGACGGCGACGGCACTGGCAGCGATGATAAAGAAGAAAAAGGCCAGTCCGGCGGTTTCTTTGCCATTAGCGTCGTCATCCAAAAGGCCGGGATAGCCGTCACGGAGCGGGCGTCCATTGCCGCAGGGAAGGATTTCGACCTTTGCGCTTTG
>WRNN01000181.1 GCA_009776595.1 Clostridiales bacterium | reverse complement strand
GAGCTGCTATCCGGGCTTGAACCGGAGACCTCGTCCTTACCAAGGACGCGCTCTACCGTCTGAGCTATAGCAGCGGATAAATGTACCGCTCCGATACTATCATATCCCCGAAGGAATTACAACTGTCCTTTTGTCGTTTTGTCGGTTTCCGCCAGTTCCCGCCAGTTCGCCCGTTTATCTGTGCTATTTTACTTTGAACGACGCCATAATCTCGTCCAGAAGCAAGTTAAGCTGCAGCATGTATTCCTGTTGTAAGCTTTCCTCCATCATTACATGCTCTTCAACCGCTTCCCGATTTAATTCGCTTTCATCTATCTCTCTGTCTTCACTATCCGGGCTTGCTTCGATTTGCTCAGCCTGATTCTCCGTTTCTTCATTCGGAAGGGTCTTCCATTTTGCCTCAATTGTTAAACCGCATAGAAAGCCTTTATTCAGAAAAACCACGCCTGCCTGAGGAATGCCTTCCACTATTCCGCTGACACGGTATGCGGGAACCCCATATAACAAATCCGTCAGTTTCTCCGCTGTAAGATTTTTTTCTGCAATATTCCTATTGAGAAGGCTGTTGATCTCCTCATCGGTATAGAGAATCGGATCCGATCTTCCCGCACCTGCGTTGATCGCGGATATGATATATTCCTCGCCGTCACAGATCATGGATACTTCCGCATAGCCTTCCCAGGTCAAGCCCAATACCCCGGACTCAGGATAACAAAAGATAAAGCTGTCGTCCCCTTTGTAAGGCTGAAGGAAATGCCCGCCCGTAAGTACAATATCCCGTTTGCCCGGAATGAAGGTGAGCACTTTACTTCCCTCTGATACGGCGACGCTGCCATCTTCTTCCCGCCATTCGACCCGAAGTCCAAATTCTTCCGCCCACAGACGCACCGGCAGAAATACCCGGTTTTCCCTTAAAAGCGGCGCAACCTCAAGAGGAATTATCGTCTCCCCTTCCGGTGTAGTATGGGTCATTTGGTAGGAACCAACCTGCATGCATATCTGATGTTCGCCGCGGGATAGCGTGACCTGCCGGCTTGCTTGATCCCAGTCGACAAAAATACCGAAAGCTTCCGAAATCCACCGGACTGTATCATAGCTGCGATTGTTTTCAATAAAGGGCGCCACATCAACTGTCTTTATAAAATCCTCACCATAGGCGACGCCCGCCACGTTTGAGCTTAACACCAACAGAATGGTCAATATACTTATGCGAATTATGGATTTTTTTCTTTTCATAGCATACGCTGTCCTCCACGTAATAGTTGCGATACATAAAGTATAGCAGGCACTATTTCGTGTGACAAGCTATTTTCTGCATATGTTCTACAACGCGTCGCCGGCGGGCTGCAACGTAACGCCGGCGGGCTGCAGTTCAATGCCGGCTCGGCAGGAGGCGGGCGTCACATTTGCCCGGCTCATTGCTTTGTCTTTTTCTGCTCTTTCGGATTTTCTTCATTCTTTGGCGGCTTCCCTTTCGTTTCATGGGGACAGTGTTGTACTCTGCATTCCTTTCCTCTTTCCGCCATCATACAATGCTCTCCCACTTTTTGACAGTATTCCCATGCATCATTCTCCGAGACAAACGCCCTGCTCATGTTATCTTCATACTCTCCTTTCCTTATTCGCGGACTCTCAGTTGCCAGAAAGCCACCGCGCCGGCCGCCGCGACGTTTAAAGAGTCTACATTGTGAGACATGGGGATGCACGCGCTGTAATCGCATTCGGCAATTGTACGGGGCGCCAGCCCATCCCCTTCTGTCCCCAGCACGATGGCAAGCTTTTCTTCTGCCATAAGCTGCGGCGCGTCAATTCTGACAGCAGCGTCACTCAGCACCATTGCCACAGTCTTGAAGCCTAGATCCCGCAGGCGCTCCATACCCGGCTGCGGCCATTCTGCGGACGTGCTGCAAATATATGTCCACGGCACTTGAAATACAGTGCCCATGCTGACTCGCACCGCGCGCCGGCTCAGCGGATCACAGCATGAAGGCGTAACCAGCATGGCGCTGATATTGAGCGCCGCTGCCGAACGATAAATAGCGCCTAAATTCGTTGTGTCCGTAATGTCTTCCAGCACGGCAACCCGGCGCGCCCCGGTACACAATTCCGCGACGCCGGGCAATCGGGGGCGGCGCATGGCGCACAACACGCCGCGGGTTAGATGATAGCCGGTAAGTCCTGCCAACAAGCTGCTGTCGGCAGTATAAACTGGTATATCTCCACAGCGAAGAATGAGTTCCCGCGCCTGTCCGGCGATATGCTTATGCTCCACCAATAACGAAACGGGCTCGTATCCGGCGTCGAGAGCAAGTGAAATGACCTTAATGCTCTCTGCGATAAAGACNCCTCTTTCCTGCTCAAACCGGCTGCGTAACTGCGCCGCGGTCAAGTGNGCAAAGATATCCAAATCGGGCGATGAGAAGTCGGTGATCTCAATAATGTTCCGCATGATTTTTCCTCGTTGAAGAAATTTGTTGACGAATGGAAGGCAGCATTGTATATTTGACTTAACAGGCGATTGCGTCGGCCATTCACCGGGACTTGCCTTAGGGTTCAAGTCCAACCATGACGGGGAGCTACCCCGTCATTTTTTTGACGAATCCTGCTGCTCATCGCAGATTTTCGCCATTTCCATTGCCCTGTGCTTGACTATGTATTGTTCATCATCTGAAGGCAGTGGACATTCTTATTATTGCCATTATACCATAGTCTAAACTCCCGCTTCGCCTAGAACTTATTTGCTTGCGGATCGTTAAGGCTATGGCAAACGAATAATTATTAGGAGGAAATGATCATGGCATTTTGTACCAAATGCGGCGCGCAGATTCAAGATGGCTTCCGGTTTTGCGCAGACTGCGGCGCGCCGGTAGACGAAGGGCAGGCGCAAGCCTCGCCTGCCGCCGCGCAACAAGCGGTAAAGCCCATGCAAAGGATGGACGAGGTTGAGTTTAAGATTCACGGCGACGATATACAGTTCGTCGAGATCCTGCTTGATCCCGGAGAAACAATCGTCTCCGAGGCGGGCGCGATGATGTATATGGACAGCGCTATCGCAACCGACACTATATTTGGCGACGGGTCAGCCAAATCGCAAGCCGGTGGCATCGGAGGCAAACTGATGTCTGCGGCAAAACGGGTCATAACCGGAGAAAGCCTGTTTATGAACACATTCAGGAATACGGCTTCAGAAAAGAAATGTGTGGCCTTCGCTGCGCCATATCCGGGAAAAATCGTCCCCTTTGATTTATCGGATTACGGCGGCGTACTGATTTGTCAAAAAAGCGCGTTTCTATGCGCCGCATACGGTGTATCTATCGGTATAGCGCTCCAGAAGAAAATCGGCGTCGGACTGTTCGGCGGCGAAGGCTTTATCATGCAGCGACTTGAAGGCGACGGGCTGACGTTTATGCACGCCGGCGGCTCGATTATCAAGAAAGAATTGGCTGCCGGGGAGACGCTCAAACTGGATACCGGCTGCCTTGTCGCCTTGACGCAAAGTGTTCAGTACGACATCCAATTTGCGGCAAATATCAAAACTGCCCTGTTTGGCGGCGAAGGGCTTGTCTTGGCGACGCTGACGGGTCCGGGGGCGGTCTGGTTGCAATCCCTGCCTTTCTCCCGCATGGCGGATTCCATTCTATCGGCAAGCAGACTCGGAAGCGGCAGCAAAGAAGAAGGCAGCATTATCGGCAAGGTTGGTATCGGAAACCTGCTCGGCGGCAAGAACTGAGTTAAACGGTCCCTCTTTTATTCGTTTAACAGTCGGCCATCCATAAGTTTTCTACATATTTTCTACATATTATCTACATATAAATGTGTATTGATAATTGTTCTTATTACGATTACAATATAGATGATCTCCTATCGTCTTATAAAGCAAAAAGCGTCAGTTTATGTAGCTGGCGCTTTTTGCATTCTCAATCGCAATAATTATTTCCGCTAATCAGCATTGCGGATACCATCGCGTTCCATCGTTATGTCATAATAGCGTTTCGCGATACTCGCCGCGCTCACCTTCCAGTCTTTTGTGCCGTCTACATTGATAATCGGGCAAGTCAGCGTTTCAGACCAGCGTTCGATTTTTGTCAGAGATCGAGAAGCCACAAAATCCATAAACTGCTTTTCCTGCTCGACCATATCGCCGCCTTCGCATACACGTTCGCCATTTTGTGCATACGAACGCTGTTTAATGCGCTCCATACGGATTTCATGTGGCACTGATATATGAACAGCAAGTTGATAAAACCGCGGGATTACATCACCTAAATCGCCAATAACTGTTGAAATAACAAACGAGCAGTGCTTTTCAATATCCGCAAGCATTAGGTTGGTATATTCATCGCGTGAACGGGGCTTAGCATACGGCACTTCTGACTCGTCAAAAGCATAATCCTCTATGTCGATGTGTTTATAACCCAATAAACGAGCCAGTTCACGCCCAAGGGTTGTCTTCCCGCTACCGTTAGCGCCGAACACGATAATACCATGCGGTTGGCTCATGCT
>WRNN01000180.1 GCA_009776595.1 Clostridiales bacterium | reverse complement strand
TTTCGCCGTGAGAAGCAGGATGTGCTGCCGGGAGATTTCGTGCTCTTTGAAGTGGTGGACGAATCTACGCGCAAGGGGGTCGTGGAAGAGATCCTCCCGCGAAAGAACCGCCTTGTACGACCGACTGTAGCGAATGTCGACCAATCCCTGATCGTCATGGCCGCCGATTATCCCCAGCCGGATCTGTGGCTCCTGGACCGCTTGCTGCTGATGATCCAGGCGGAGGAGATCGAGCCGCTTCTATGTTGGAATAAAGAAGACCTTGCCGGGATCGGCGAATTGGACGAATATCAAAAACCATATGAGGCGGCAGGCGTGAACCAATTGGTTACCTGTGCGTTAAACGGTTTAGGTGTTTCGCAATTAGGCGAGAAGCTGGCCGGAAGGACCACTGTGCTGGCAGGGCCCTCAGGCGTGGGCAAATCCAGCTTGNTGAATCAGATCGAGCCGGACATTTTGCTGAAAACCGGCGAAGTGAGCGATAGGCTGGGCAGGGGCAGGCATACTACGCGGCATGTGGAGTGGATACCCCTGACACAAGGGGGCTGGGTGGCGGATACGCCTGGTTTCAGTCAGTTGGTTATGCCGGAAACCATTTCATCCGCTGACTTAGCCTTGTATTATTCTGAATTTGAGCCTTTTTTGGAGAACTGCCGTTTCCGCTCCTGCATCCATGAGCAGGAAGAGGACTGCGGGATTAGTCAGGCTGTACGCGAGGGTTTGATCGACGGAGGGCGCTATCAGCGTTATCTTGTCTTTCTGCGGGAGTTGAAGGAAAGAGAAAAACGGTATTAACAGATATAGTAAGGAAGAGAAGGAACAGACAGAGGTATAGCGGTGGCAAGGACTTGTCTATTGGTACTCGGAGGCGATATACGGGATGATTCGCTTTTTCGGCAGCGCCTTACGGAGGCGGATCGCGTGCTGGTTGCCGACAGCGGCGCAAGGCATCTTGTCAGGCTGGGCAAGGCGCCGGATGTGGTTTACGGGGATTTCGATTCCCTGACGCCGGAAGAGCTTCGGCTATTGGAAGAGGGAGGCTGCCGTTTCGTCCGCAGCCCCGCGGAGAAAAATGATACCGACGGCGGCATCGTGCTGCGGGAAGCGCTGAAGCAGGGCTTTCGGGATATCCGGATCTGGGGCGCCCTTGGCGGAAGGCCGGACCACAGCTTTGCCAACATCACGCTGCTTCAGTTTGTCTTTCTGCCGGAATGCAGAGAATTAGGGATTCGGGAGGAAGAAGACCTGCCGGATATCGTCATAGAGGATAAAGGATACAGCATATTTCTGGCAAAAAAGAAGCAATGGATCGAAGGCAGGAAGGGGGACTTTGTCTCATTCTTTGCCTTATCTTCCGAGGTTTCGGGCTTCAAACAGCAAGGATTGAAATACCAGCCGGCAGGGGATCGCTACGTCAGTGCATTCCCCCTGGGCGTCAGCAATGAGCTGACGCGGGAAAGGGCATGGATAGACTGGCGCGAAGGGGTCCTGCTGTGCATGCACATACATTCATCATAGCTATAAACAATATACAAAGGAAAGGAAGGAATTATGACAGCCGATCATGATACACAAGACTTGAAAATCAAGGGAAGCCGAAACAGGCAAGCCTGGCTCGACAGTCCCTGCATAGACGAAAAGACAAAACAAAACATACTACAAATGACAGACGAAAACGCGATCGCCGAAGCCTTCGGCCAGGAGCTGGCCTTTGGCACAGGCGGTATGCGCGGCGTAATGGGGCCGGGCAGCAACCGGATGAACCCCTATACCGTACGAAAAGTGATCCTGGGCGTCGCGCAATGGCTGAAGAACAAAGGTTCGGAGGCCCTTGCGCGGGGGGCGGCGATTGCTTACGACACCCGCCATCATTCGGAGGATTTCGCGAGACACACGGCGGTCACCCTGGCGGAGAAAGGCGTGCGCGTCTATCTCTTTGACCGTCCGACGCCTACGCCTGTCCTGTCCTTCGCCATACGATACCTGGGCTGCGAGACAGGCGTGATCCTGACAGCCAGCCACAATACGAAAGAGTATAACGGCATGAAAATCTATAATGACGGCGGCTGCCAATTGCCTCCGGCGGAGGCTGCGCCGCTTTTGGACGAGGTTGAGGCCATCCCCTTGTTCAGTCCGCAGCCTGAAGAGAATTTCGATTCGCTGGTAGCCGAAGGGCGAATCAAACTCCTGGGAGAGGAGTTCCGCCATCTCTATACGGATACGGTGCTAGGGCATTCGCTGCTGGACGACGCCGCCGCGAAAGAGAAACTGTCGGTGGTGTATACGCCTCTCAACGGCGCGGGGAATCTTTATGTCCGGGAAGCGCTGGCAAAATCCGGTTTTCCGCAGGTCGCGACCGTGCCCGAACAAGAGGCGCCGGACGGGGATTTCCCGACAGTGATCCAGCCGAACCCGGAAGACACTCAGGCGCTGGCGCTGGCTATCGATCTGGCGGAGAAGCGGAAAGCGCATCTGGTCGTCGGTACGGACCCGGATTCGGACCGTATGGGGACGGCTGTATCGCATCAGGGCGTATTCCGCAATATCACAGGCAATCAAATCGGCGTTCTGCTTGCGGACTACATCTTAAGCAGAAAGAAAGAGCTGGGCCTGCTGCCTGCGAAAGGCGTCCTGATCAACACCATCGTATCTTCGACGCTGGGGGAAGTCATTGCCCGGGCCTATGGCCTGGATGTGATCAAAACCCTGACAGGTTTCAAGTATATCGGAGAACAGATGATTCTGCTCAGAAACGCGGAGGGCGCAGGAGACAAAGGCGAATTTGTGTTCGGGTATGAGGAGAGCAACGGCTATCTGATCGGCGACTTCTCAAGGGACAAAGACGCGATAGGCGCGGCGCTGCTCTTTTGCGAAGCGGCTGCCTGGTGGCTGCAGAAGGGGCTGACGATGGTCGGCCGCCTGGAGGAAATTTACAGAATCTACGGCTATTTCCTGGACCACCTGGACAACTTTGTCTTTCCCGGAATCGAAGGCATGGCGAAAATGGAGCGTCTCATGGGCCTTTTCCGGCGGACGGGCGCCTCCGCCCTACCGCAGGTCAGGGAGGTGGAGGATTATCTGCTGGGTATCAATGGGATCCCCAGCGATAATGTGTTGCGCTTTATGCTGGAAGATAATTCCTGGATTGCGGCGCGGCCTTCCGGTACGGAGCCGAAGCTGAAGATCTATTATTCGGTATGCGCCGAAGACAAAGAAAAAGCCGGACTGCGGCTGGAAGAACTCCGGGAGGCGGTTCGCAGGCTGGTGGAGGAGGATGCGTAATGAAGAATTGGGAAATTACCAAACTGAATAAAGACATGATCCGTTTCCAACATGAGAGAGCGGTATTTACCCTCGATTTCCGTCATTCCCGGGACTTCGATCTGGATGTGCCGGCGGATACGGCATTCTGCCGGGAAGCCATGCAGGCGATACAGGATACGGAGAACGGCGTCCATGTGAATGTTTCGGAAGACAGGATGGCGGGGCATTTCTGGCTGCGGCGCCCGGAACTGGCGCCGGAAGAAAGCATTCGCGCCGCGATTGCGCAGGCGATACAGGACTGCAAGGCTTTCAGCAGGAAAATCCACAGCGGGGAGATCGTTAATGAAGCCGGCGAAGCTTTTCAGTACCTGGCGGCCATCGGGATCGGGGGATCGCAGCTCGGCTTTCAGTTTATCATCCGGGCCCTGGGCGACGAAGCTTTTAAATTGAAGCCCTTTACCCTGGACAACACGGATCCCGATACGGTGGACAGCCTGCTCCGGGAAATCGGGCAGCGGAACCTGGATAAAGTATTATTCGTGGTGTCGTCCAAGTCAGGCGGCACCACGGAGATCAGAAATATCTATACTATATTTGAGGAAATCTATAAAGCGAAAGGCCTTCACTTTGGCCGTCACGCCGCGGCGGTGACGATGGAAGGCTCCAAGCTGTACGATTATGCGAAAGCGCATGACTGGCTGGGGACCTTCCCCGTTTGGGACTGGGTGGGAGGGCGGTTTTCCGTGCTTTCGCCGGTTGGCGTCCTTCCCCTGGCGCTGCTGGGCCTCGACACAGACAGCCTGCTGGAAGGCGCCGGCGCCATGGACGTCCTGACCCGCAACCCTTCGCAGGAGGACAACCCCGCTATGCTGCTGACGCGCTTCATCCTTACCCAGACATACCGGGAAGGGAAGCATCACATGGTCGTCCTTCCCTACAAGGACAAACTGGACCTCTGGGGGAAATACCTGCAGCAGTTGTTTATGGAATCCCTGGGAAAGACGCGGGAGACGGCGGAAGGACCCGTATATTCGGGACTGTCTATCTTTGGAAATAAGGGGACGACCGACCAGCATTCGTACGTGCAGCAGCTCCTTGCCGGCTATAATGATTTCTTTGCCTTGTTTTTCTACGTGCTTCGTGAGAAAGGCCAGGTACGGGAGATGGATGTGGAAGAAGGGAGCATCACCATGGGCGACTATCTTCTGGCTTTCTGCCATGGCACGATGAGCGCGATGGCCGCGCGGGGCAGGGAGAGCATGTTGAT
>WRNN01000179.1 GCA_009776595.1 Clostridiales bacterium | reverse complement strand
GGGCCGGTTGTCTTCCGCGGCTGTTCCACCGCCGCCGCCTCCCCCTCCGCCGCAGCCCGCTAAGGTGAGAAGCAAGCCGAGGATCATGAGGAACGCGATAAGTCTTATCCCTTTTTTCATTTCATTTCCACTCCATTCTTGACGAATTCCATAACAATCATTGCCGTTCTAACTATACTCTATCAAAATGCATCGATTCGTCTGAAAAGTCCGGCACTTTCCTGAAAAACCTGTGCAGTTTGCGCTTGCGCCTATCTGCTGTTTCTGGCGTTGATCACGCTTCGCATGAAGATGGCGAGCAGGATGACCACCGCCTTGACGCACCACTGGGGGTAGGCGGGGACGCTGTTGATGTTCATGATGTTGTTGATCAGGCCCATGATAAAAATGCCGACGACAGTGAAAGGCACCGAGCCTTTCCCGCCTCCCAGATCCGCGCCCCCGAGGATGGTTCCGGCTATGGCGACCATGGCATAGTCGCCGCCTGTCGTAGCCGGCGAGGAAGAACCGTTGCCCGCCACCATAAGGACCCCAGCCAGTCCCGCGAGAAAGCTGCAAATAACAAACGCCATGAAGCGGTATTTCTTAATGTTAATGCCTGCCAGCGTGACCGCGACAGGGTTGCTGCCAGTGGCTGCCATTAACCTGCCGAAGGCTGTGTATTTCAGAATAAACCAGAAAAACACCACGATGGCGGCGGTCAGATAGATTCTCCACGGCAGCTGGAATACAGGATCGTTATTCTGTCCGAAACGCAAAAACAATTGTACCAAAGCTTCATTGCTGGTCAGCATCGTATTCATTCCCTTGGTGATGATGTATACCACGCCCTGCACGCCGAAGCTCATCGCCAGGGTAACGATAAAGGGCGCCATGCCCAGATACGCCACAAGAAAGCCGTTGATACAGCCGACGAAAGCGCAGAGCGCTAAGGCGATCAGGATCGCCGGTATAATACCGTAGCCCTGTATCATCACCAGGGTGGTTACCAAAATGCTCCCGAACGCGACCACGCTGGCTACCGACAAGTCAATGCCGCCCGTCAGCAGGCACATCAGCATCCCCATCGCAATGACGATATAGCCGGTCTGCTGCCGAAGGACGTTCACCACATTATTCCATGTGAGAAAAAGCGGCGACATCAGGGAGGCGGCGGCGATCATGATCACCAGGATGATCAACGCGTTATACTTGAGAATAAACGTGCTCAGGGTCATTTTCCGCTCGCCGACCAGCAGCGTGGTTTCCCCGGCGCTTCCCGTCTCTGTACTTTTCATCTGTTTTTCGTTTTCAGTGGACATCGGCAGTTACCCCCATCGAATACTGGATTATGTTTTGTTCGGTCAACTCGTCCTTTTGCAGCACGCCGACGCTTACGCCTTCGCGGATGATCACGGCCCTGTCGCACATGCCGATGACCTCCGCCATTTCCGAGGAGACGATTACAACGGCATAGTTCTGCGCAACCATTTCATTAATGAGATGGAAGATCTCGATCTTCGCCCCCACGTCGACGCCCCTTGTCGGTTCGTCCAGGATCATAATCTTACAGCCGGAAGCCAGCAGCCGCGCGATGGCAACCTTTTGCTGATTCCCGCCGGAAAGCGTATTCACCGGATCCATCAGCGAGGCAGCCCCTCGCAGCGATACCTTCCGCGCGAAATCCAGCGTAAACCTGTCTTCCTCTTTCAGTTTCAGTATACCGATCGCGTTGCAGAAACTTTTAATGCAGGACAAGGTGATATTGTACTTAATGGGCAAGGTTAAGACAACGCCCTCTGTTTTTCTGTCTTCCGGCAGCATCCCTATCCCCATGGAAAAGGCCTGCCTGGGGGACTTAAGCTTAACCTCCGTGTTTCCCAGCGTGATCCGGCCGCCATCCAGCCGGTCGATACCCAGCATCGCGCGGATCGCTTCCGTGCGCCCTGATCCCACCAGGCCGCTTAAACCCATGACTTCCCCTTCGCGCACATCGAATGAAATGTCTTTCACCTGGCGGCCCGCCTTGAGATGCTCCGCCCGCATAACGATTCTGCCGATATTGGCTGCCCTTTGGGGGAAATAATCCTCCAAATCCCTGCCGATCATCATGTTCACAAGCCGCTGCTCTTCGATTTCCGCTGTTTCGACCGTTCCGACAACCCGGCCGTCTTTCATCACCGTGATCCTGTCGGACATTCTGAATATTTCTTCCAGCCGGTGCGAGATATAAATGATCGATACGCCTTTATCCCGCAGCTGGTTCAGCAAAGAAAAAAGCTGTTCTACTTCCTTGGAAGTTAAAACAGCGGTCGGTTCGTCCAATACGAGGATGGCGGCGTTCCGCGATAGCGCCTTACAGATTTCGATGACCTGCTGGTAGGCGGTGGAAAGGTCCGCCACTAAAGCGCTTGGGCTGATACTGCCAAAGCCGATGTCTTCCAGAAACGCCGAAGCCCTCTTGCGAAGGATGCTCCAGTTGATGACGGCGTGCTTCGACCTGAATTCGTCAATAAAGATATTTTCGGCCACGGAAATATCCGGGATCAGCGCGAATTCCTGATAGATGACGGATATCCCGTAGCTTATGCCATCTTTGGGTCCGTTGATCGCCGCTTTAGCGCCCTTCACGTAAATTTCTCCGCTGTCCGGCGTAAGCGCACCGGATAGCAGGCGGATCAATGTCGACTTGCCGGCGCCGTTTTCGCCCACAAGCGCGTGAATTTCCCCGGGACGGACGCCCATGCTCACGTCCTGCACGGCCTTGACGCCGCCGAAGGATTTATACATATTTCGCATCTCTATTTGATATTCGCTCATACGCGCTGCCCTTTCCGTCTATGTCACACACAAACAAAAGCAGATTGAACCATAGGAAACCTGATTTCTGTCGTCTGCTCAAGACACCATGATAATAAGCGAATCCCCTGCCGTTGTCAATCCGAAAAAAATCTATTTTTTTACAGTGAAATCATGTCCCGGTCTTTACGCGATAATCGGAATGTGTTATGATAAGGGTATCCCAGGACAATATATCGTGCTCCGAGTTCCGGTTTAACAGACCGTCAGGCTTTGCCGGAACCGTTAGGGCCGAANGGGGAGACCCTGCNGCCTGCCATATTTGCAAAGGAGCCCGCGATGCTTTTATCGCGGTTTTTTATTGTTCAAAACNACGGTAAACCAACATTTTAGGAGGTGAATCCTGTACCCCTACAGGACAACAGCATGAGCAAACAATTNATGGTCAAACCCGAAAAATGTGTTTCCTGCCGTACCTGTGAACTGATGTGCTCCTTTGGACACACCGACGTCTTTAACCCGCGCCTCTCCGCCGTGACGGTGATCGGATACGAGGAAGCGATGGTGTCCGTGCCCGTCATGTGCATGCAGTGCGAAGAAGCCTGCTGTCTCAAAGTCTGCCCGGTGGGCGCGATTTCCACAGACGACAACGGCGCCGCGGTTATGAATCCGGAGAAATGCATCGTGTGCAAGATGTGCATGAGCGCCTGCCCCTTGGGAAACATCCATTTTTCACCTGTCACGAAGAAAGTCTTCAAGTGCGACCTTTGCGGCGGCGACCCGAAATGCGCAAAGTTCTGCCCCAGCGGCGCCATCGCGTATGTCGACCCCTATGAGATGCCGGACAGGAAGAAAGCGGTTGCGGAGAAATTCAAAGATGTATTCGGAGAGGAGGCGCAAGGATGAACGCATGGAAAGGGACGATTCTTCGCATTGATCTTGCGAGCGGCGTAATCCGCAAAGAAGCGCTGAACATGAAAGACGCGCAGGACTATGTAGGCGCCCGTGGTTTAGCCAGCAAATATCTGGTCGACGAGGTCGATCCCATGGTGGATCCCCTCTCTCCGGACAATAAGCTGATTATGATGACCGGTCCACCTGACCGGCACTGCCGCCGCTTCCGGCGGAAGATACGAGGTCGTCGCGAAAGCGCCGCTGACGGGAACGATCGGCGCCGCCAACTCAGGCGGTTACTTCGGCCCGGAGCTGAAATACGCGGGCTATGACGGCATCATCTTCGAGAACGCCAGCCCGAAACCGGTATACCTGTACATTAACGATGAAACGGTAGAGCTGCGTGACGCCTCCTCGCTATGGGGCAAGACGGTTTTCGAGACGACAGACGCCCTGAATGAGATTTGCGGCGAATCCTTTAAGATCGCCTGCATCGGACCGACAGCGGAAAACGGCTGCCTGTTTGCCGGGGTGATGAATGACAAGCACAGGGCGGCAGGACGCGGCGGCATGGGCGCGGTCATGGCTTCCAAGAATCTGAAAGCCGTTGCGGTGAGGGGTACCGGCGGCGTCAGCGTCGCCCGCCCGAAAGGCTTCATGGAAGCGATAACCAACGCCAGGGCTATGCTCAAAGCCCACCCTGTGGGCGGTTCGGGGCTGCCGGCCCTGGGTACGCAGGTGCTGGTCAACATCATCAATGAAAGCGGCGCTTTGCCCACCAGGAATTTCCGCGACGGCGCCTATTTTGACGAGGCGGACGCCACGGGAGGCGAAAGCCTGGCAGAGAAATACCTGGTCAAGAATAA
>WRNN01000178.1 GCA_009776595.1 Clostridiales bacterium | reverse complement strand
AACAGGCTTTTTCCGTTTTCCAGCAAAGCCCTGGCGGCGCCGGCGTCAACCATAATCGCCCCTGCCGGTCGCGTACTGAAAGCAAGCCAACCTTTGCGGCTTCCCAACGAATGCTTCTTCGGCAGAAAAAGGGTCCCCGGGAAATGCCCTTCCGGATCGTTTTCGCCGTCCGCATTGAGGAACTGCAGACAATTCCTGTGGCTCCCGTTGGTCAGAACCATCGGTATTCCCTGGGTCATCGCAATCCTGGCCGCCGCGATCTTTGTCGTCATGCCGCCGCTGGCAAATTTGCTTCCTTCCCCCCCTGCCAGGGCTTCGATCTCCGGCGTGATATCCTCCACGATAGAGATATGCTCCGCCGCCGGATCCTTTCGGGGGTCCCCTGTATACAAGCCGTCGATATCGGAGAGGAGTACCAGCAGATCCGCGTCCGCCAGTCCGGAAACCATCGCGGATAGGGTATCATTATCGCCGACCTTGATTTGGTCAAAGGCAACCGTATCATTCTCGTTGATAATCGGTACCGCGCCGTAGATCATGATCTGGCGGAGCGTCATCCTCGCGTTCAGATACCGCTGCCTGTCGGCCAGGTCGTCTTTCGTCAGGAGCACCTGGGCGACGGCTATCCCAAACTCGCCAAAAAACTTCTCATATGTGTGCATCAGTATACCCTGGCCAATGGCGGCTAATGCCTGCCTGGCGGAAATCTCTTTCGGCCGGACCTGCATTTGCAGCCGTCCCATACCGGCGCCAACCGCCGCCGAAGTGACCAGGATGACTTCTCTGCCCTGGTTTTTCAGGTCTACCATCTGCCGAACCAGCAGTTCCATCCGCAGTAAGTTCAGGTTGCCTGTCTCGTGGGTCAGCGTACTGGTTCCGACTTTGACCACGATCCGCTGCGCCTTTTGCAGTTTCATCCGTTCCTCTGTCGCTCTTTGCCTGTCCGCCATTTTGTGCCGCCGCCTCATTTGTCACAATTTTAACTATTATATCCTTAATGTGCCTGATAATGCAAACGAAAATAAGCGGGCGGCGCCGTTCGGGTTATGGGCGAAGCTTTACTCAGCTTTCCCGCCAAAAGCTGCGACTGAAAAGCACCAATATAGCATACAGTTCGAGCCTGCCGAGAAGCATCAGCAGGGATAGAAAAATCAAACTCCAGCCGGGCATACCGCTGTAGTTCGTCATCGGCCCCATCTGCTCAAATGCAGGTCCCACATTATTTAAGCAAGCGCTTACGATAGAAAAAGAAGTCCGTATATCATATCCGGCTAAACAAAACACAGCGGTAGAAAAAACCGCGATGAGGATATAAATAAAGAAAAACACCTGTGTATTGGCAATCACTTCCGCCGGCGCCGGCTTATTATTGACCCGTATATGGACAACAGCTTTCGGATGCAGGATACGGGTTAACGCCGCCCCCATCCCTTTCACAAGGATAATCAGCCGTCCCACCTTCAGTCCCGCGCCGGTAGATCCCGCACAAGCGCCGATATAAGGAAGCACAAGAAAAAAGAACTGCCCGACAGGCGGCCAGGCAGTAAAGTCCGTACTGATAAAGCCTGTCGATGTAATGGCGCAGACCAGCTGGACATAGCTTTCAAGAAGAGACGCCTGCAGTTGCCTGCCTTCCGCCAGCATCGCCAAACTGGTGATCAGGACCGCGGCAAAAATAATCGTCAGATAGACCCGGACTTCTTCGTTCATCCAAAACACTTTCAGCGAGCGCGCCTTGAAAGCGGCATAGAACAAATGAATCTGTATTCCGGAAATCATCACCAGGAAAGCGAGGGTCAGCCTGACCATCGGTCCGTAACTGATGATACTGTCATTCTGCGTGGAATAACCGCCTGTAGATACAGCGCCAAAGCCGTGACATAGCGCTTCGAAAGGCGGCATACCCGCGAGGATCAGAACCAGGATTGCAACCAGGGTGAGAACGATATAGGTCAGTAAAAGGATTCTGGCTGTCTCCCTGATTCTGGGCGCGATCCTTTCCTTTATCGGACCAGTGACTTCCGCCATATAGATTTGTACGCCGCTGTTTCCAAAAAAGCTGAGCATCGACACAAAGAGCACCACGATACCCAGGCCGCCCAGCCAAAAAGTGACGCTGTGCCAAAGATGAATGCTGCGCCCCATGCCTTCCAAATCCGTCAAAACAGAGGCGCCTGTTGTACTGAATCCGGCAACCGATTCAAAAAAGGCTTGGGAGAATTTAGTTATCACGCCGTAACCAAGATAGGGCACAGCNCCGTATAGCCCGGCAGCCAGCCAGGTCAGCGCGACCANAAGACAAGCGTCTTTATGGGTCAATTCATCCTCTACCGGAAAGTATTTAAATAGAAGGAGGCCTGCCGTCAAGCCGGCGGCACCCGACAAGCCATAGACATAAGCTAGCCTTTCCCCGTCGATTATACCCAGCACCATGGGCATAAACATGGAAAGCCCCAACACCGCCTGTGTTACTCCCCAATACGGGAGTATTCGCCTGATACTGCCCAGATTACCNCGCATATCTATTCGTCCTTAACGCAATAATGCAATCACCTGATCAATGGCTTTCGGGAGACAAATGACGGTAATTCTGTCATTGGGTTTCAACATGTCGTTACCTTTCGCAATCCTGACTTCCCCGTCCCGCAGGATAGAACCGATGATCGCGTTCAAGGGAAACTGAATGTCCATCAGTTTGCGGTTGGCGATTTTGCAGGTTTGCGGTACGATAAACTCCAGCATGCTCGCCTCTTCATCCCGCAGATAGGTGAAAGACAACAGGTTTGCGCTTCTCTTGATAAATCTGAATATCGCGCCGGCGGTCAACGCTCTCAGGCTTACGCCGATATCGATACCGACGCCTTCCATAATGTTGACATATTCCGGCCGACGGATCAGGGCAATCGTTCGCTTTGCGCCCAGGTGTTTCGCAATCACAGCGATGAGAAGGTTTTCTTTATCGTCATCCGTGACGCAGATGAACACATCGGCCCTGCCGGCGCCTTCCTGCTTCAGTAAATCCAAATCCGCAGCGTCGCCGTGGATGACCAGCGTATGCGACAATTCTTCTGATAGCGCTTCGCAGCGCCCGTAATCCTTCTCAATGATCTTGACCGCGTAGTTTTTTTCTTCCAGGAACCGGGCTAAAAACCTGCCTGCCCTGCCGCCTCCCAGGATCATCACGCTGGCGGTCTCTTCCCGCTTCATTCCCAGCAAGTGTTCGATCCTGGTCATCTCTCTGGTTTGCGCCAAAAGGTAGACGACGTCGCCTTCCAGAATCCTGTCTTCTCCGCGGGGGATGATGACCTTGTTCCCCCGTACAATCGCCGCGATCAGATGGGGGGATTCCGGATTCATCTGCTTCATACTACGGCCTTTAACAGGAGATTTACCCGTAATGGGCAGCTCCAGCATCATGGCTTGACGCTCCGCAAAATACATCACATCGAGCGCTTCCGGCACTTCGATCAGCGTCGCGATCTCCCTGGCGCTGATCCACTCCGGATTGATCAGCAAATCAATGTCGGACAAGAAGCTTCCTCCCGCGTTTCTTGTCGTCACGTACTCTGTGTTACTCACCCGCGCAACGGCATATTCCGCGCCGGCCTGCTTGCCCAGCAGGCAAGCCACGATATTGACCTCATCCGAAGAGGTCATCGCCAGAAGAAGACTGGCTTCCGCTATGCCGGCGCTCTGCAAAACGGAGATACTGGCCCCGTTTCCGTGCATCACCCGCGCATCCAGCCTTTCTTCCAGCGCCGCGATGTTTTCTTCTTTCGATTCGATCACAGTGACGTCATATTCTTCCCGTGTTAATAGTTCGGCGATAGACGAACCCAGATTGCCGCCGCCGACGATGATTGCCCGCATACCACATTTCTCCCTTTTTAAAGCATAGCCAGAAATTCTTCCTCCGTTAAGATGAGCGGTTTACCCGTAGCTTTCAGCAGCGCTTGCGCTTTGCTTAACTTGGAGCCGGCTTTGTCACCCGCGATCAGGTAATCCGTCGCGCCGGTGACGCTGTCCTGGGGCAGGGCGCCCAAGCCCTTCAGTTTCGCCTTGATTTCCGTTCGGCTGAATTGCGCCAGCACGCCTGTTACGACTACGTGTTTTCCGGCAAAAGCGGCGCCTTCCCCTGACGCGGAAGCGTCAAAGGCCTGCCCGCCGGCCGGGCTTTCGGCAGGCTTCACGCCCGCGTCCAGCAAACGCCGGATTACGCCGAGGATGCTTTCATCCCGAAAGAACTGATATATGGCCTCCGCGATAATGTTACCGACCTCGGGCGCCTCCAGCAGCGCCCCGATCTCCGCCGCCATCAGCGACGGCAATGAACCAAAGGCCGCGGCCAAATCCGAAGCCGTCTTTTTTCCCACATGGGGGATACCGAGGCTGAACAGAAAAGAATCCAGGCTGCAGTTCTTGCTGTTTTCGATAGCCAGGAGAAGGTTGTCCGCCTTTTTTTCCTTAAACTTGTCCAGTGTCAGCAACTGTTCCCGGTTTAGCTGATATAGCTGGTCCACGCTGCGCAAATGCAGATCTT
>WRNN01000177.1 GCA_009776595.1 Clostridiales bacterium | reverse complement strand
TCATATTCCACACCAAATTCATTGATTCTTCCGCCCTTGGCGTTCACCTTCGGCGGGAAAATTTCGCTCCGTACCGTCACACAGCAAGGCTTATGCTTCTCCGGATCAAGCTCTGCGTAGGGTACGATCCCTTTCCGTGGCACCCAGGCGGGTTCCTGCCCGTTGACAACCCGAAGCAGGTTCTCGCGTTCTGTCATTACCATTTTTAACCCCTCCTATATAAATTGTAATTGTCATTCAATAGGCGCAGCTTATCTTTGATTATACATGAAGCAAAGCAGTAATACAAGCATAGGACTGCCCCCTTTCCGGTACTGCGTATGGGAATATAGCCGTTCGCGCTCCGCAAAGGGGTCAGTCCTGTTATACTCTGTCCGATAAGTCCGCATGGGCTCATCAAACGTTCAGCACGGGTCCGAATCCTGTGCTGAACGAAGACGCATTCAAGCGGTAGCCAGTTCCTTCGCCTTCTGCGCGGCGGAGGCAGCATCCGGCGTATACGCGTCGGCGCCGATTTCCTTGCAGAACTCGGGGGTGATGGGCGCTCCGCCTACCATGATTTTGATGCGACCTCTGGCTTTCGACGCGTTGAGGGCGGCGACAGTTTCCTTCATCGCAGGCATCGTAGTGGTCAGAAGCGCCGAGAGAGCGACGACATTCACCTTCTCATCCCCTTCGACCGCTTCGATGAATTTCTCCAGGGAGACGTCCACGCCCAGGTCATTGACCTCAAAGCCCGCGCTCTCGATCATCATGGAGACAAGATTTTTTCCGATATCATGCAGGTCGCCCGAGACGGTGCCGATGACAGCCTTACCAACAGTGGCGGCGCCCGTATCTCCCAGATGGGGCTGAAGCACTTCGACGCCCTTCTTCATGGCGCGGGCGGCAACGAGCATTTCCGGGATAAAGATCTCTTCCTTCTGGAATTTGTCCCCCACCGCGCTCATGGCGTCGATCATACCGACGTTGAGAATCTCCAGCGGCGCGATACCCTCGTCGAGAGCGGCTTGTACAAGTTCAGCGATAATTTTGGATTTGCCGGCCTCGATGGCTGCAGCGATTTCCTGAATTTTTGACATGGAAACAACCTCCTCGTATTATCCTATTATTTGCTTATTTCTTGCGTTCCTCAAGAGCAGGGCCGATGACGCCATCCCTGTATGCGCCGATGTACTCAAGACAGTATTCGTCATTTTCCAGAAGCGCGTTGGCAGCGTAGATGATGCCCAGCATGTCGCGGTTGGTGGGGTCGACAATGGCGCTGTCCATGCCGGCGCCCATAGCGAGGATCATAAAAGCCATATTGATCAGCTTGCGAACAGGAAGCCCGAAAGACACGTTGGACGCGCCGCTGGTGATATGGATACCCGGATATTGCGCCTTAACCTGGCGGGTACATTCGGCAAAGGCAGTGAGGGCGGTTTCGTTGGAAGACAATGTCACCACCAAAGGATCGATATACAGCCTCGATGGCTCGATATGGAACTCCTCCGCCCTTTTCATAATCATCGCAAAGGTTTCCATGCGCTGCTCCACTGATTTCGGGATGCCCCGGTCATCGCAGAGTAAGCAAATGCAGCCCCATTTGGTGTCGGCGATCAAAGGGAAGATGAGGTCGATCTTGTTGCCTTCGCCGGAGATTGAGTTAATGATACCGGGCTTATTGCAGAGGGGCAGCGCTTTCACCAGCGTCTCCGGACTCGGGCTGTCCAGACAGATAGCGGTATCGACCTCCCCTTGCACCAGGTCGAGCATCCATTTGAGCGTTTCGACTTCGATGTCCGGCGTCACCGACGCGCAAACATCAAGGAAATTCGCGCCTGCTTCCGTTTGCTTGCGCGCCAGTTCTTTGATCCTGGCTTCATCTCTGGCGGCGATGGCTTTCCCCATGGAAGGGATCGAGCCGTTTAATTTTTCTCCGATAATGATCATAGAAAATCAGATTCCTTTCCTGAATAGTATACGGCGCATCAACCTTGCCTCTGATAAAACGTTCTGCCATATTTGTTGTATTCGTCTGTGATCCAGAAAGCATGCTGCCTGGCTTGTTTTTCGTTGTCCTTCGAGCCGTATAGCGAAGCCCAGAAACAGAAGCCGCCGCCCGGGGCATAGGCGTCGATGCAGTCGCGTACCGCCTGCCGGACCAGCTCTTCCTTGGCGCCCGGCCATCCCGCCGGACCGGAGGAATCCCAGCAGCCGTTCAGTATCAGGCTGTTGCCATATTTCTTCTTAATGCCGGGAAGGTCGTTCATGACCTGGGCAGGGTTCCAGAAGGATACGCCGAATTCACGCCAGTCGTCGATGACGTCTTCACAGCGCCCGCAGTTGTGCATCTCGATAAAGCAGTCGTGATCCACGCCGATCTTCGCTAAACTTGCATGGAAAGGTTTCACAATTTTCCTGTACATTTCATTGGAGATAAATGGGCTGCGCGCGGTGGCCGTATCGTCTGTTAGGCCGTAGAAATCGGGCTTAATGTATTCGATGAGCTTCTTCGAGATCGTCTCGTAAAACTCCGCCAGATACGCATAAAGCTCCATCACTTCTTCCGGCTCCTCCTGCAGGGCAATGAGGCCTTCGGTAAAGCCCATGAAGTTCATCAGATGCTGGAAATACCCCACATGCGTTCCCATGCTGACGCAACTCTCCTTGCGGTCGATATGTTCAACGGATTTTTCTGCAATAGCCCGCCAATCGATCCCCTCAAGGCTGGGAACCTTAATCACATCGCGCCATTTCGTTACGTCATCCAGTATAAAGTGGTTTGGCATCGGCAGCTGCAGGCCATCGGTACTGTCCGTAGCCTCATATTCCACGCCAAAAATATCGATACGGCCGCCTCTTGCGTTCGTTTTCGGCGGAAATAGCATTGGCATGGCGCCTAAGCAGCAAGGTTTGTGCTCCTCGGGATCTACGTCAGCATAGGGTACGATCCCCTTGCGGGGCAACCATGCCGGTTCCTGCCCATTGGCAACGCGCAGCAGGTTCTCCCGCTCAGTCATTGTCATAGTGTTCCCTCCCATTGTTTTGATTTCTATATGTTATTACAGGATGCCAAAGCTATTTTACACCAAGCGCTTGAAAAGCTCAAGGCTGTTATGCCTCCCGCATTATCGATTACCATGTTTTTTCATGTTTGTGGTTCAACTACTTCGGATTGACAGTCCGTTACACTTATTCTAGAATAATGGTAGAAGACGTAACTGTGTTTTATTTATCTGCATATAAAAATAAGCACTATATTAAAGGAGGAATAACGAAGATGTGGAATCAAGACCGAACCGATGCGTACAAAGGAATGCTGGCCGAAACAGTGACAATGCAAGGGTACAATGGCGACCGGATTCACGCTTATTTTACCCGTCCCCTTGGCGAAGGCCCCTATCCGGGCATTCTCCTGATCCCGCATATGCCGGGATGGGACGAAATAAACTTTGAAGTCGCCCGCCGCTTTACCCATCATGGCTATCTGACGATCTGCCCCAACATCTACGAGAGATTCGGCCACGGGCTTCCCGGGGAGATCGCGACGAAAGCACGGGAAGCGGGAGGCGTTGCAGACGATAGTGTAATGGGAGACTGCGAAGGCGCCCTGAACTATCTGACCTCCCTTCCTTATGCAAGCGGTAAAAACGGGGTAATCGGCATGTGCTCCGGGGGGCGTCATACGTTTCTGGCTGCCTGCAGGCTGGAAGGCCTCAGCGCGGCAGTGGACTGCTGGGGCGGGCGCGTGATCATGGCGAAAGAGGAACTGACGCCGGCTAACCCGATCGCCCCCATCGACCTTACCCCGCAACTAAGCTGCCCGCTACTGGGTATATTTGGTAATGACGATATGTTCCCNTCCCCCGAACAAGTCAATCAGCATGAAGCGGAGTTAAAGAAGTACGGTAAAGACTATGCATTTCATCGCTATGACGGCGCGGGCCACGGCTTCTGGTACTACGACCGGGACGCGTACCGCCCGGTGCAGGCGATGGACTCCTGGGAGAAAACCTTCGCGTTCTTTGAGAAGCATCTGAAAGGCCTCTCCTGATGCCGGAAGAAGCAAGCATTCCCGAAGAAGAAGCAGGGAAGCCGCGATCCTTCTCCGTTATGGCCAAACCCGTCGGTTCGCAATGCAACCTGGCATGCAGCTACTGTTATTATCTGAAATCGGAGGCTTCCGCCCGGCCTGACGGGCAGAAGCGGATGACGGATGCGATACTGGAGCGCTATATCCGGCAATACATCAAAGCCAGTCCGGATCAGGAGATAAGCTTTGTCTGGCACGGCGGCGAGCCGACCCTTGCCGGTCTGGATTTTTTTCGTCAGGTAGTGAAGATACAGAAACGCTATCTGCCAAAAAGGCGAACTGTCAGGAATAATCTCCAGACAAACGGCGTCCTTCTGGACGACGAATGGTGCGCCTTTTTGGCTGAAGAAGATTTTGACGTGGGGCTTAGCATTGACGGCGCGCAGTGGATCCATGACCAGTACCGCAGAGACCATAGCGGACGCGGTTCTTATGCTTCCGCGTCTGAGGCGGTCCGGCGCATGCTGCAGTACGGCCTCCGGC
>WRNN01000176.1 GCA_009776595.1 Clostridiales bacterium | reverse complement strand
TCCTCACAGTGATCGATCAGAGGCACTTGTAATGCTTTTGCCCGATAAAGCGCTTCTTCCATACAGGCACTATCCGTGACAGGCATGCCGTCGTCGCTGAAGGCTATGGCGCCCGCTTCCAGCAGGGCGGCGAAATCGACAATTTCCCGGCCGGCCAGGCCTTTGGTGATGGCGGCGATGGGTAATACTTCCGCCAGGGCGACAGAGGAGGCCTTAGACAGGACATAACGGACGACGTCCGGATGATCCGCTACTTTGCCGGAGTTCGGCATGACGCATATCGTAGTGAAGCCTCCCGCGGCAGCGGCTTTCAAGCCGGATTCGATGCGCTCGTTTTCTTCGCCGCCGGGCTCCCGCAGATGAACGTGGAGATCGGTCAGCCCCGGCGCCAGGATAGCGCCGCTCAGATCGATCACAGGGATCGGCCCGGCATCCGGCTTTTCTCCCGGGGGACGGATTTGTTCGATAATACCNCCTTTGATCCGAAGATCCTGAGGCCTGAAGGTACCGGTAGCCGGATCCGCCAATATGGCGCCGACAAGATCAAATGTGTTTTCCGTCATCTTAAACCTTCCTATGTTACATGGGGCGCTGCCCCACTGAATCAAGTCTCATTCTATCCGATGGCTAACCCGCCCTAATACGCCCGCTTCATAGCGGCGAGATAAAGGGCGGTTAAGCCCCTGGATGGATTCGTCTAAGCTTCAGTGGCGGGGCCAGAACGCCCCCTGAATCAAGTCTCATTCTATCCGGCGGGTTAAGGATAGTCAAGAGTCTTTACCATTTTCGGTAAATCACGTATAATAGAGACAGCGCTTCTTGCGCGCCGACCTCAGGGGAAGGATGTATAAGATGACCGAATACCTGCCTTGGGATAAATCATGGCAGAAACAAGTTCTTTATCTGCCTTGGCTGCAGCCGGAAATACCCGGTATGGAAAACTCGCCGGTATTGCCTGCTTATCCAATTTTTATGGATTCTTTGAAACGCGGTTTGCATGGCTATGATTTTTTCACAGCCGTGGCCAGCGCGATGGTATTTTTGTTGGGCCATGAGCCTGACGCCGCCATTAATCCCATGTACTGCGCCTGGCTGCGGGTTTTCAATGCGGAGCTTGCATCCCAGCTATTCTATGAAGGAACGGAGATGACCACCCGTTTCAATCTTTCGCAGGCGATCTGGATGCTTCAGGCGTCGCTGCTGCTGGAACCGGATTCCTATGAGACGAACTATAACCTGGCCCTTGCCTTTAATCACCTTGCTACCAAGCTGACCAGAGAAGAAAAAACACAGGAAGCGGACGAGTGTTATGAACAGGCGCGGCAATACTTCTATAACGCTTCCCAACTGAAGGAAGCCGGCTTCAGGCGATCCGAGAAAAAAACCGGGGAGAGTGTGCTTCGGGCAGATGAAGGGTATGATACAGGTATACACAGGGAATGGTAAGGACAAAACAAGGGCGGCAATCGGCTTGTCCCTGCGGGCGCCGGGCGCCGGATCAGGCATTGCGCATTGAAGAAGACGAAGGTTCCTGCACCAGGGAGGAAAGCTGCCCGGCAAAGATAAGGGTAAGGCGGTGCAAGGCCCGGCTGGCAGCAAGATAAAGGAAACGTTTCTGTTCCGGCCAGCAATAGTTGTCCTCGCTTACATCCCAGAGAATGACGCCGTCAAATTCCAAGCCTTTGACAAGATAGAGCGGCATGATCAGGTTGCGGCTCAAGTCGGTTTTGCTGCCTTCCCTGACCAGCTGTAAGGCGGATTTGCCCTTGATTTCGGTATAGAGCGCGGCAGCCTGCGAAGCGGTTTTGCATAGGACGGCTATGGAGCCGGTATGATCGGCGCGGAAGCGGCGGATCGTATCCAGCAGGAGACGCAGCGCTTCTTCTCGTGTCCCGGAACCGATGATTTCCACCGGCTGACCATGGCGAAGGAAGGGCTCCAGGAGATCCGGCGAATCCAAAAACCGCTTGCAGAAACCGCTGATTTCCCAGGTGCTGCGAAAACTTTCCCGCAGTATGGCGGTGGGACATGCAGGCTCGCCCAAGGCTTTGCCGATACCCTGGTAATTCGTCAGATCCTTTGACTGGACCAGGCATTGCTGTATATCCCCCAGTATCGTAAAGTTCGCTTTCGGAAACCATTTTTTAAGAAGCATAAAGTGCAAAGGGCCATAGTCCTGCGCTTCATCGACAATGACCTGCCGAATCTGCGGGTGATCCGCGGAGCCTTCCATAAGCAGCCGCAGCCAGATCAGGCCCGGCGCGTCGCTGGAATCCAGGGCGTTTTCGCCTTCCGGTCTTTCACATGCCTGCCGTATCTCTTCGATATTCGCCGGCAAGTCTAGACCTTTCGTCAGACGATAGAATAAAGCCTTGCTCCAGAGCCGTTTGTACAAGCCTGAAATATCGATGCGGGGGAGATTATCCAGAAGTCTGTTCAGATAAGCGCCCCTTTTCATGGACAATAGACGCGCAAAAGAAATAATTTCCAACTGGTGGTCGGGATAATCGCTGACAAATTCCTGAAGGTCGGGCAGGCGGGCTTTTTTCTGCTGGTGGATTTTGTCCGACAGTCTGCGGCGCATTTGTTCCAACCTGATAGCCAGTGGCAGGACGCCCCGGTCACGCAGCATTTCTTCTTTGAGTTCCCCGGCGCTGGCGATGTACTTGTGGTGGTAATACACGTCAGGAAGACGGAGTAACCGGCGTTCATAATAGTCGGCCAGCCTGGCAAGCAGGACGGCAAATGTCGCGGAGTGTTTAAATGTATAAACGTCCTGCATGAGAAGAAAGCGTTTCCTGTCGTCCTCCGCCAGCAGCGTGTCCGTAACGCGATTGAAATGCAGCCTTGTGTCGGTCCTGACCAGGTTCGAGGAATACATATCTTCAAAAGTNAGGCTGGAGATATTGTCTTCACCCAGCTCCGGGAGGACGCGGCTGATGTAGTTGCTGAAAAGATGGTTGGGAGAAATGATGAGTATCTCTCTGGAAGTCAGAGAATCCTGAAAGTCCTGATACATCAGGAAGGCTGCGCGATGCATAGCCAGACTGGTTTTGCCGCTGCCGGCCGATCCCTGGATGAGCAGGACCTTGCTCTTTTGCCGGATCAGGCGGTCCTGGGCGTCTTGCAGGCTTTCTACGANGGCTTTCATCTGTGCCGAGGCTTTTTGAGAAAGAAGTTTCTTNAAAATCCCGTCTTTAATATGAAAATCCGTATCGAAATAGTATTGCAGTTCGCCGCCGCTGATTTCATATTGACGTTTAAGCAAAAGACGCCCGNTTATTTCTCCGTCCGGCGCGACAAAGGAAGCCTTGCCGGGGGTGGATCGATAAAACATGCTGGCAAGGGGCGAGCGCCAATCNCAGACCTGGATCTGGTAGGTAAGGGGATCCCGGAGGCTTGCCCNTCCGATATAGTAGGTTTCNGTTTCCTGGTCCGCTTCCGCAAAGTCGATACGNCCGAAATAGGGGGAATCGTTCAGCATATTCAGTTTTTTTAGTCTGTCGGCATAACTGCGATAAGCCGCCAATTGGGTTTGCAGGTCGCTCAGGTATTGCGCGGTTTCGAACTGTTTATCCCTGTCGTCGGCAAAGGCTGGTTGGTTTTCCTGCAATTCCTGCTTGGCTTCGCGGAGTTTGTCCTGTTCTTCATCCAGGATGAGGAGCAGGTCGCTCAGGTTCCGCCGGATCAGCGCAAGCGTTTGCTTCAGATATGCCTGTTCGTGCAGAAGATCCGCATCCATTCATTNTTCCTCCGGGTTATATTGTATGCTTTACCGTNGAAAAAAACAACTAACGAATGATTCACCGTAAATCCACACTCTATGATACAATGGGTTATGGGCGAAGCGTATCTTAGAAGAGGGTGAGCGACATGATCCGTGTTTTGATCGTCGAAGATGAAAAACCCATTTCCGACCTGATCCGTATGAACCTGCAGTCTGCCGGTTATCAATGCGACTGTGCGTTTGACGGGTTGGAGGCGGCGTCCAAGGTGGAAAATGGCCATTATGATTTGATCCTTCTGGACGTCATGCTCCCGGAGGTAAGCGGTTATGAGCTGATGCCTTTTATCCAACCCTATGGGGCGCCGATTATTTTTCTTACGGCAAAAGATAGCGTGGAAGACAAAGTCAAAGGCCTGAAGCTGGGCGCGGATGATTATCTGGTCAAGCCGTTTGAAATCGTGGAACTCCTTGCCAGGGTGGAGACGGTATTGCGAAGATACCATCTGACGGAGCGCGTACTGGAAGCCGGCGGCCTGGTGGTCGATACGGCGTCAAGAACCGTAAAGAAGGCCGGGACGGAGATCCCGCTGACCAAGAAAGAATTTGATCTGCTTCTTTTCTTTATCCGAAATAAGAATATCGCCTTATTCCGTGATAAAATATACGAAAACATCTGGGAAAGCGACTACATGGGAGACAGCAGAACGGTGGATCTGCATGTGCAAAGGCTTCGTAAAAAACTCAACTGGGAAAACAGGATCGCTTCAGTCTATAAAGTAGGATACAGGTTGGAATTGGATTGAGCGCGCATGAATCTATCATGGAAGATTTTTTTCAGCACATTGGT
>WRNN01000175.1 GCA_009776595.1 Clostridiales bacterium | reverse complement strand
GCCCTGGTAAAGCCGGCGACCAGCCTGCGAAAGTCTGCCTGCTGTCTAAGGCTGCTGATCGCCTGCGCCCGCTCCCGTACTTCCTGGATCAGGGTTATGGGAACCGACGTCACGCAGTCGATCACGTCGTAGCGGTGGCCTTCGTCGCCCAGGACGCCGCGAATTCTGGCTTCGAAGAAGCGCATGATCCTGCCGAGCACGCCATACGCGGCGTCCTCGTCTGCCAGCACATACATATACTGGCTGAGCGCTTGCAGAATCAGGCTTTCCAGATCGATCCGAAGATCCTGCGCCAGTATGGTCTGGCAGACGCCCATAGCCGCCCGCCGGAGGGCATAGGGATCCTGGGAGCCCGTGGGCTCGANNCCGATGGCAAAGATCCCGGCGATCGTGTCCATCTTGTCGGCTATGGCGACGAAGGCGCCCGCGGCGCTNNCCGCCGGCGCGTCTCCGGCGAAGCGCGGCTTATAATGCTCCAGNANGACCNGNGCGACTTCCGGCTTTTCGCCGCTTTCCAGCGCNTAGTAACGGCCCATGATTCCCTGCAGTTCCGCAAANTCAAAGACCATATTGGTCGCCAGGTCCGCCTTGGCCAGGCGCGCGCCGCGCAGGGCGCATNCTTTCGTATCGGCGCCGGCTTGCAGNTCTTCTGCCAGCCAGGCGGTCAGCGCTTCGATCCGGCGGATTTTGTCTCCCAGCGTTCCCAGTTTCTCTTGAAAAACCACNCTTTCCAGCTTTGGCAAATANGCTTCCAGGCTTTGTTTCCGGTCCTCGTCCCAGAAGAAACGGGCGTCCGACAGGCGGGCCGCCAGCACCCTCTCGTTCCCTTCCGCCACCAGATCCAGCATCCGCTCCCCCCCGTCCCTGAGGGTGACAAAGCGGTTGATCAGCTTACCTTGTTTATCCCGCACAGGGAAATAACGCTGATGCTCCCGCATAGGCGTGATCACCACTTCTTCCGGTATGTCGAGATACGCTTCGGAGAAACTGCCCATTAAGGCCGTGGGCCACTCCAGAAGATAGGTTACTTCTTCCAGCAATTCTTCATCCGGATCCACCCGGCAGCCGTTCTTCTCCGCGATCGCTTCGATCTGCTGCCGGACAAGGGCTTTTCGCTTCTCCGGATCCGCGATGACGAAGGCTTTCTGTAACGCTTCTTCATAATCAGGGGCTTTTGCCAAATCAAAGGCGCCTTCGCTGAGATAGCGATGGCCGCGGCTTTGGCGGCCCGCCGGCACATCCGCCAGGGTCAGCGGGAGGATTTCCCCGTCCAGCAAGGACAAGACCCAGCGAACCGGCCGGGCAAAGCGAAAATCCAGATCCCCCCAGCGCATATACTTCGGGAAATATAGCGCGGATACCATGTCCGCCAGTATCCCGGGCAAAACTTCTTTCGTATCCTGACCTATCGTCCGGCGGCTTGCGAAGACATAGGCATTGCCTCCCGTCTCCTTGATTTCGAGACTGTCGGGGCTTACTCCCTGGGCATTCGCAAAGCCTAAAAGCGCCTTCGTCGGTTTCCCTTCCGCGTCATAGGCGGCTTTTTGGGCGGGTCCCCTCACTTCTTCGACGCTATCCTCTCCCTGAAGCGCCAGGCCATCGATCAACAGCGTCAGGCGCCGGGGCGTCCCCATCGATCGAACCGAGGAAAAGGCAATATGCCGCTCTGTCAGGGCCGCACTGACGATCTCCTCCATCTGCTTCAGCGCGTTCGCGATAAAGCGGGCCGGGATTTCCTCCGTACCGATTTCCAGTACATAGTCGCTCATTTCTGCTCCTCCCCTCTCCTTTCGAATGCCTGCAGGGCCTGCTGCCGTTTCGCCTCATCCTTGATCAGGGGGAAGCCCAGGTTGCCGCGCGTCCGCACATAGCCTAAAGCGCAGGAACGCGCCATATTACGTACCCGGGTGATAAAGCCTGTACGCTCGGTCACGCTGATCGCGCCCCGGGCGTCCAGTAAGTTGAAGGTATGGGAGCACTTCAGCACATAATCGTAAGCCGGCTGTACCAGCCCTTTGTCCAGCACCGCCAGGGCTTCTTTCTCATACAGATCAAAAAGCATAAACAACATACCGATATCCGCGACTTCAAAGTTGTAGACAGAATAATCCACTTCATTCTTGTGGTAGACGTCGCCATAGGTGATGTCCCCTACCCAGAGGATATCGAATATGCTTTCTTTCTTTTGTATATACATGCACAGGCGTTCGATGCCATAGGTGATCTCGCCGCTGACCGGTTTGCATTCCAGGCCGCCGCATTGTTGAAAATACGTAAACTGCGTAACCTCCATGCCGTCCAGCCAGACCTCCCAGCCAAGCCCGGCGGCGCCCAGCGTCGGGCTCTCCCAGTTATCTTCCACAAAGCGTATATCGTGGTCCTCCGGCACGATGCCCAGCCGGCGCAAGCTTTCCAGGTAAAGTTCCTGAATGTTGTCCGGGGAAGGTTTTAAGATAACCTGGTACTGAAAATAATGCTGCAGCCTGTTCGGATTTTCCCCGTAGCGCCCGTCTCCCGGCCTGCGGGAAGGCTCGACATAAGCCACATTCCATGGTTCGGGTCCCAAAGCCCGTAAAAAAGTCGCGGGATTCATGGTCCCCGCCCCTTTCTCCATGTCATAGGGCTGTGCGATAATGCAGTCCTGTTCCCCCCAAAACTGATCGAGAGTCAGAATCATGTCCTGAAAATACACCTGCCGTCACTCCTTTAATCATCAACTATTGTCCCGCACCCGGTTCGACTGCTTGATTAGGTATCTTGTACATACAGAGAAATGCCGCCGCCAGAACAACCAGTCCGAAGCAGAAGGCATCCCGCTGGGCCATCAGGTAAATCCGGTTCCCGGAGGTCTCTGCCCCTTCCGCGAGGGCGGCGGTGAGGTAAGCATTCTGCCGTATGGCCATAATCGCGCCGCCGAAAGCGACCCCCAATCCCTGCCCCAGATTGCGCAGCGTAGCGACCATGCCGGAAGCCATGCCGGAATGCTCCCTGGGTACCGCGCTAAATATGGCGGAGTTGATCGCGGACACGCTCAAGCCTATCCCTACGCCATGCAGCAGAAGGGCGGCGACGACGAGGGGAAGGGGGATCGTTTCNGACAGAAAACACATCGTTATACTGCCCAGTGACATGATCAGAAGCCCGGCCATCGCTGGGCTTCGGCTTCCGTACCGGTCCGCCAGCCTGCCTCCGAACGGCGAAAAAAACATCATGGTCAAAGGCGTGGCCAGCATAACCAGACCGGCGTCGCTTCGGGAAAGCAACAGAATATTGATCAGAAAAAAAGGCATCAGAAAATTCGTCATCTGCTGCAGCATGTACGAACTGACGCTGGCCCCGTTGGATAAGGAAAACACCGGGACCTTATACAGCTCCAACTTCATCAAAGGCGCCTGCGTACGTCCTTCGACCCGTACGAAGACGACGAACGCGGCCAGGCTGACAATCAGGCTGCCCAGAAACAAAGCGGAAACGAAGCCCCATTCGGCGCTGAAATTAATGGCTACCGCAAGGAAGCCGATGAAAACGGCGAAAAACAAGGATCCGACCCAGTCCATTCGCCGTTCCGCGCCCGGGTCAAGCTTTTCTTTTCGCAGGATCAGAAGCGCCATAAGGATGCCGATAAAGGAAAAAGGCGCATTAAAGTAAAATACAGAGCGCCAGCTAAAATGGGACAGCAGCATGCCGCCTATGCTGGGGCCCGCGGAAAGCCCCACGGATACGAAGATGGAGTTGACGCCCAGTGCTTTCCCCCTCTCATTCGCGGGAAATACCCGGTTGCACATCGCCTGCGTGATGGAAACCATCATACTGTAGCCGAGGCTTTGCAGGCCGCGGAAGAAGATGAGGGAAGGCAAGCCCTTCGCCAGGAGGGGCAGCAGCAGCGACGCCAGCCCGAAGACCAGGAAGCCCCCGATAAACTGTCGCTTATAGCCATAGATATCGGCAAGCCTGCCAAAGATCAGCATCGTACAGCAGGGAACCAGCGAGAAGATCAGCGGGAGCCAGCTGATAGCGGACATGGATATGTCGAACTCCTCCGACATCACCGGCAAAGCCAGGTTAATGCTGCTGATCGCGATCGCCGAAGAGATGTTGGCCAAGCCGGTGACGGCAAAGATTCTCCACTTATACTCGGGCATACGTAGCCTCATAAGCGCTNCACTCATTCCTTTTTTAGGATTAAAGTAGAAAAGCCGTCCTCTGGCAGAGGGCGGCACACGTGACTTCAGCTTTGACAAATGCCTGGAGGAAAAGTCCCTATTTAAATTTTCTCTTGCGCGCAGCTTCGGACTTCTTTTTCCTTCGGACGCTTGGTTTTTCGTAGTGTTCCCGTTTACGGACCTCCGACAATACGCCGGCTTTCTGACAGGAACGTTTGAAACGCCGTAAAGCGCTGTCTATGCTTTCGGATTTACCGAGTCTTACTTCACTCATCTTCACACCTCCCTCGTCAGGCCAACCGCGTGCCGCGCGTTCCATCGCAAGAGTTCTGTCCGGCAGGCGGTCTGTTATATCCGCACGGATATAACAGGATTATTATATACCATTACACAAATGAGGTCAAGAATGAGATTCGCTAAT
>WRNN01000174.1 GCA_009776595.1 Clostridiales bacterium | reverse complement strand
AGCGTTTGCTTCAGATATGCCTGTTCGTGCAGAAGATCCGCATCCATTCATTTTTCCTCCGGGTTATATTGTATGCTTTACCGTTGAAAAAAACAACTAACGAATGATTCACCGTAAATCCACACTCTATGATACAATGGGTTATGGGCGAAGCGTATCTTAGAAGAGGGTGAGCGACATGATCCGTGTTTTGATCGTCGAAGATGAAAAACCCATTTCCGACCTGATCCGTATGAACCTGCAGTCTGCCGGTTATCAATGCGACTGTGCGTTTGACGGGTTGGAGGCGGCGTCCAAGGTGGAAAATGGCCATTATGATTTGATCCTTCTGGACGTCATGCTCCCGGAGGTAAGCGGTTATGAGCTGATGCCTTTTATCCAACCCTATGGGGCGCCGATTATTTTTCTTACGGCAAAAGATAGCGTGGAAGACAAAGTCAAAGGCCTGAAGCTGGGCGCGGATGATTATCTGGTCAAGCCGTTTGAAATCGTGGAACTCCTTGCCAGGGTGGAGACGGTATTGCGAAGATACCATCTGACGGAGCGCGTACTGGAAGCCGGCGGCCTGGTGGTCGATACGGCGTCAAGAACCGTAAAGAAGGCCGGGACGGAGATCCCGCTGACCAAGAAAGAATTTGATCTGCTTCTTTTCTTTATCCGAAATAAGAATATCGCCTTATTCCGTGATAAAATATACGAAAACATCTGGGAAAGCGACTACATGGGAGACAGCAGAACGGTGGATCTGCATGTGCAAAGGCTTCGTAAAAAACTCAACTGGGAAAACAGGATCGCTTCAGTCTATAAAGTAGGATACAGGTTGGAATTGGATTGAGCGCGCATGAATCTATCATGGAAGATTTTTTTCAGCACATTGGTGATTACCCTGTTAACCTTCAGTATCGGAGGTTACATTTTGATCTCTTCCTCATTCCAGAGCGCCTTGGACCGGGAGGTTATCGCCGCGCGGGAAGAAAACAAAATGCTCAGGTACGCTTTCCAGTCAGCGGGTGCGACGGCTTCCGCCGCAAGCTCGGGCGGATTGGAAGCCATCGCGGAATCGATTATCTCCTTTTCTGCGGGCAATCAACTGCAGATCAGGATCTGGGATGAATACAAGCGGCTTATCAGCCAGAGCGGCGAGGTGGATTTCGGCGCGGGCTTACTGGGAAAAATATCTGATGATAGGCGGCTGTACACGGTCATCGAGCAGGAGGGCTCGTATTATGTTCAAACCCTGAGCGTTGCTTATGCGCAGAGAAACAAGGTGTTTCTGGAAAGCTTTCATGATATCACGCCGGTATTCACCGACAGGCAAAACCAGTTCAGTCTGTATCGGAGATGCGTTTTTGTTTTGGTATTGCTCAATGGCGTCCTGATTTATGCCGTATCCCTATGGACGGCTTACCCGATCCGCCGGCTCTCAAGAGCGACGAGGAAGATTGCCCAGGGCAGGTATAACAACCGGGTCGAAGTACATACCTCGGACGAGTTGGGTATGCTTGCCGACGACTTTAACGAGATGGCGGAAAGCCTGGAGATCAAAATACGGGATTTGGAGGAGGCNGCCACTAGGCAGAGGGATTTTGTCGGAAGTTTTGCCCATGAAGCCAAGACGCCTCTGACCTCCATCATCGGCTATGGAGATATGCTTCGTTCCAGGCAGATGGAGGAAGAGGAGCGGATGCTTGCGGCGGACTATATCTTTAGCGAGGGGAAACGTTTGGAAGCGTTATCTCAAAAGCTTCTGGAGCTTATTGTTCTGCAAAATCAGGACTTTCCCATGAAGAAAACAAGTATGCGCATGCTTTTTGAAAGCATCAACGGCATTATCTACCCGATCATCCGGGATACGGAAATCCGCTTTACTTGGGAGGTAGGGGAGGAGACGGTTCTGATCGAGCCTGATCTGATGAAAACCGTGATCCTGAATCTGATCGACAACGCGAGAAAGTCTGTCACCGGCGCCGGGCTGATCAAGCTGACTGGCGCCGGCCTGACGGAAGACAAGTATTGTATATCCGTGGAAGACAACGGGAAAGGCATCCCGGAATCAGAGATATCCAGAATTACGGAAGCGTTCTATATGGTGGATAAGTCCCGCTCCCGGGAGTCAGGCGGCGCCGGTCTGGGCCTTGCCATATGCCATGAAATTGTGAAGCTCCATGGCGGAGATATGCGCTTTGAGTCCCGCCTGGGCCAGGGAACAAAAGTGATGATAGAACTGGAGCTCCGTGACGCCTAGCGGCGGAAAGGGCGATCGATGGAAAGGTCTGTGAAAATAAGTATAGGCTGCGCTGTATTGATTCTGCTGATTACCGCAGGTACGGTACTTCCGGGCGGGATAGCTGCGGGGCGGGACCGCATGATCCTCGGGCAGATTCAAAGCGAAGCCCTGGATGCAGCCGAGCTTTCGGATTATGTCAATATCTCCATGATCGACAAGCTTAGCTTGTTGAGCCAAACAACAGGCATGACCTTTGTTCCTTTGCTAACCGGCTCGGCGTATGATCAGGATACGGTACAGGACAGATTCGCCATTGAATTGGAAAGGCTACATCAATTGGGGCTATATCCCATGCCGTCGTCTTCGGAAACAGGCAGCATCCGCTCCGAAGTGACGCTGTATATCCAAAACGACGCCCCGGCGATTAATACGATCGTATGGAAACTCACTTATCGCAGGGAAGGGTTGAGCGGTATTTTTTATTTGGATGATCAGACAGGTCGGATCCTGAGTTTTGATTTCAGCAGCAGAGACTTCGATAGTTGGGTCTATGACGAAAGCCTGACGGGGAGGTGGAGCGCTTATCTTGGCGTGGATGTACGGAATGCCAAGGAGCTGGAAACGGCGGCGGATGAGAATGGGGACAGACGGGAAGCTTTATATTCTTTTGAACTGTTCTCCGGTTCCCGCGTCGTGGGAAGCCAACTCAGCAGTATCATCCAAAGAGCCGCAGATAAAGAAAACCGCTGGAGCCTGAGATATCTCCAGCTGAATACGGATCTCATCCTGGGAGAGTAGAAACGAAATGTTTAGCGACCCTTACAGTGAAAGACAGGAACTATATGGCTTTTTGTCGAGAAACAAGATATTTATCAGCTTGGCTTTGATCCTGATTGTGGTCGCGGTGCTGGAGCTGGCGCTGCTTTTTCGCTTGCCGCGGAAGACGGCCGAGGCCGAGGCAGAGGCTGGATCAACAGCAGGGCCTGTTTCGCCGCGGGCTGCGGAGGCGGATGACGCCGGAGAGAATGGGGCATTGACGGAAACGCAGGCACAGGAGGCGCTTGAAGGCAACTGGCGTCTGGTGCTGGTGAATGAAACCCACCCGCTGCCGGAGGATTTCGTGATCCGGCTGATAACCATACGGAACGGTATCCAGGTGGATGAAAGAATCCTGGATCCGCTGAATCGTATGATTGAGGCAGCCGGCGCGGACGGCTTGACCATCGTGATCGCCTCCGCCTACCGGTCTGTGGAAAGGCAGCAGGAGTTGTACGATAATAAGGTATATCGACTGCAGGCGCAAGGTTTGTCTGAAGAGCAGGCCAGAATCGAGGCAGTCAAGGAAGTGGCTTATCCCGGCACCAGCGAGCATCACTTAGGCCTTGCTGTCGATCTGGTGGCTTATCGTTATCAGTGGCTGGATGAGGGACAGGCTGACACGGAGGAAAACCGCTGGCTGCAAGCCCATTGCCAGGAGTTTGGGTTCATTCTGCGNTATCCTCCGGGAAAAAGNGAACTGACGGGTGTGATCTATGAACCGTGGCATTTTCGCTATGTTGGGATGGAAGCAGTACGATATATGGGAGAACAAGGCATTTGCCTGGAAGAGTATTGGGATGGCGCCGGCTAGGCGTGAGACGGTTTTTTCTGGAGGTGGTAAACGATGGATAAACGGGGAACCAAGCCTTTGATCGCCGGGGCTGAATCAGGCTCGCTCAGCGACAGGGTTTTTGAACAGTTGGAGAATAGTATCCTGAACGGCAGTATCCAGCAGGGGGAAAGCTTGAATGAGTTGAAGCTTTCCGCTGAATTAGGCGTCAGCCGCACCCCTGTTCGGGAAGCCATACGCATGTTGGAACAGAAGAATCTGGTAAGCTTAACGCCAAATAAAGGCGCGGTGGTCCTGGGCGTCGATCATAAGGATCTGCAGGATATCTACACGATCCGCTCCTATATCGAAGGCTTGGCTTCCCGCTGGGCCGCGGAGAATATCACGGCCGATAAGTGCAAACGCTTGCGGGAAATCGTGGATCTGCAGGAGTTTTATTATCTGAAAAGTGATTCGGACCAGATCAGTGAGATGGATTCCCGCTTTCATGAGACGATATTCAACTATAGTGAAAGCCGGAGCCTGGAGCATATGCTGCGGGACCTCCATCATATGATTCAGCGGTATCGCAAGCTGTCCATCGAAGAAGCGGAGCGGACAGAGAAATCGATAGCCGAGCACCGCCTGATCCTGGAAGCGATCTGCAACGGAGACGGAGACGAAGCGGAGCGGCAGACGGCGACCCATATCAATAATGCCAAAGAAAACCTGTTGCGGCTGTTTGCCGGGGAAGCCAAGTAATCGCTTGTCGAATGCGTCCGGCAAACGAT
>WRNN01000173.1 GCA_009776595.1 Clostridiales bacterium | reverse complement strand
GCCGCTTCGCCCGCATAACGCACGTTGACTCTGGCAGTGGTTCCGGTTTCTTCCGCGGCTATCGGCCGGCCTTCCAGCAAATACAGCTCGTCGCCGAGAAGGTCGAGCCCATAGCATCGCCTGTCAATCGCCATGGCCTGGCATAACTTACCGGGTCCCGAGCAGAGGGCCCGCAGTTGCCGATCCTCTGCCCAGTCTTTCAGATTACGCCTTTCGGCCATCAGCGCCAATCCTTCCAGAGGCTCCAGCGCCCTGATCAGTATCGCTTCCGGCTCTCCTGCCGGACGGGTTACCACATTCATACAGCAATACATGCCATAAATCAGGTATACATAGGCGAAGCCGCCTTCTCCATACATTACGGCGACCCTGCCTTGCCGGTCTCCTTTGGCGGAATGGCAGGCGGCGTCGCTTACGCCGCAATATGCCTCCGTCTCTACGATCCTGCCCGCGGTCAAGCCTTCCTTTGCGCGGCGCACAAGGATTCTGCCAAGAAGGTCTCTGGCTACCGTGATCGTATCCCGCAAAAAAAACGCCCGATCCAGTTTCTTCATCCGCTCTGCACTCCGCTCCGCATTTCGCTCCGCATATCGTTTTCCCGCTACAATGGTCTGTCAGGATCCGCAGCGCTGCGACGCCGCGGTGTTCGCCGCATGAAGAATCGGCTGCTGCGGCCTTACCGCTTCAAGCGGGAGGCAGCGTCTGCAGGAGCGCGCCGATGGCTTCCGCCGCTTCGTCATAGTCGAAAGACTGCACCAGGTCATGGATGGTCGTCAGCGCGGCGTCCACCCGCGAATCAAAGGTAAGGCCCGTCAACTCCTTGGAGACAGGTTCTGCAGCTTCGGCCTGGAAATCAAGGCAGCCTGCCAGCAGCAGCTCCAGCTTCGCCCTCAGGTCGCCGGCGGAAACCGGCTCCTTCTCCGCTTTGGTTAAGACGTCCTTCATGAGTTCTGTTTGGCGGACCTTGTTATGAAATAGCGTCATACTGTTACAGAACTGGGTCGTTTCGCGCGCGCATTTATCCGTGTCGCCTTGCGCGGCGGCGCTTTCCAAACGCGAAGCCCAGTCCGACATGAACTGATTCCCTATGTTGGCAAAAACTGTTTTCAGCGCGTGTACCCGGATGGCATAGTCTTTCCACATGGCATTCGCCGCAAACCTTTTCAGCGCGTCGATGTCTCTTTCCGCGCTTTTGCAAAACTGCTGCAGGACGGCTACGTAAAGCTGTTTGTCACCAGCCGTCCGCGCAAGGCCGTCCAGAACGCTTAAATCGGGGATGCTGCGTAACTCTTCCAGCATCTGGGCGTCTATCGTATCACCAGGCGTCTGCTCAGAGAAGTCCCCATCCGGCGCCGATGATTCGAGCTTTTCCTTAGGGAGCCATTTTGCTAAGGCGCGGTTTAGTTCGTTTTCCAGAATCGGCTTTGTGACGATATCGTTCATACCGTTTGTAAGGAAATGTTCCTTTGCGCCGGCCACCACATTTGCGGACAGCGCAATAATGGGAAGCTTTTGAAAATACTCTCCATCCAGCTTGCGAATAATCTTCGTCGCCTCCACGCCGTCCAGTTCCGGCATCATGTGATCCATAAAAACCAAATCATATTGGCTGTCCTTGATCATTTCAATGGCGTCTTTACCGTTATCCGCTGTTTGCGGATAGATGCCGTATCTGGCTAACAAGCCGACGGCTACGGTGATATTGCCTTCATTGTCGTCTACAACCAGAACCTTGGTATCCGGTTTCGCATGGATACGCTCCACATCTTCAGGGTACTCGATTTGATTCATATCCCCCCTGATAAGGGGTAACGTTAAGGTAAAGACAGAGCCTTTACCGTATTCGCTTTCAAATCGAATATTTCCGTCCATCAATTCTGCCAGCCGTTTCGCGATAGGCAAACCTAAACCCGTGCCGGAGATTCCTTTATTTTTACTCTGGTCAAATTGTTCAAACTCTTCAAATAAAGTACCATAGTTTTCTTTCTTTATCCCAATCCCGCTGTCTTCCACCGTGATGAGGATCTGTTCCTTTCCATTTTCTTTTGCCAGATCTACAAGCAAACGCACATAGCCGTTACTGGTATACTTAATCGCATTGGAAAGGAGATTCGTGAGAATCTGCGTAATGCGCAAATCATCCCCAAAGACAGAAACCGGCACATCCGGCGCGATACTGCTTTCGAAAGCCAGGCCTTTTGATTCCGCCAAAAACTGGTTTCGGGAAACCAGGTCGTTGTAGAGTTTCTTTAAGTTAAAATGTACAGGCGATATGG
Organism: Clostridiales bacterium; assembly: GCA_009776595.1. Taxonomy (GTDB): domain Bacteria; phylum Bacillota; class Peptococcia; order DRI-13; family UBA5745; genus WRMS01. Next base: position 2,340 of record WRNN01000173.1, on the reverse strand, counting down.
CAAGCTTGCCGGATTCGATTTTGTGAAAATCAAGTATATCGTTGATGATTTGCAAAAGGACAGCCGACATATGTTTGATATCTCTGACCTGTTTCGTCTGCTCATCATCCAGATTATCTTTGCGCATCAGCTCCAGAAGCCCGATGATTGTGTTCATGGGCGTACGGATTTCGTGGCTCATAGAAGCCAGAAATTGGGTTTTCGCCTCCGACGCGGCTTGAGCCTTTTCCTTCTGCAGTTCCATGATGCGCGTTTGCTCCACGCTTTCCCTTACCTTTTGCTCATGGGCTTTTTCTTTGCGCAAATCACGGGAGTAGGACAAATAGCGATGCGCGCCCTTCCAGGATATCGGTACGAAGGAGGTTTCAACGGGAAGGGGTTCGCCTGCGGCCGTCTGGAACATCCATTCGAATTCGACCGTTCCGGTACTATCGGCAGTTCGCCTGATTTCCTCGACTTTTTCCGTGCTTCTACTGCCGTCCGGTTGAAATTCGGGATAGAAGAGATGAAAGTTCCGGATAAGCTCCTCTTTTCTCGAAACGCCGAACAGATTCAGCGCTTCCTGATTGCATTCCTGAATTTTGTTATTTTCGTCACGCAGCATACAGATTAGCGGCGTGCTGTCCAGCATGACCCGTACCCGTTCCTCCGCCTCCTTCGCTTCCGCTTCTTTCGTCTTCACTTCCGTTAAGTCGTTGAAATAAGCAATGAGCCTGTGCCCGTAGCGCCAGGATATGCGCACGCCCATTACTTCCGCAGGTATAGGATCGCCATTGGCTTTGGCAAGCATCACTTCAAGGTGGGAATACCCGATCGATAAGGTATTGCGGATAAAGCCCTGCCGGATTCCCTCGGTTTCCCTTCCGTCCGGTTGGAATTGGGGCTGCAGATCGGTAATAAGACTGAGTTCATCTTGCTCCAGGTCTTCCGGCAAGCCGAAGAAAAGCAGCGCCTGCTTATTACAGTTCACCACGGCGCCTGTCTCATCCCAAACCAGGCAAGCCATTCGTGTAGCGTGCATCCTTTCGAAGACCCGTTGGTTTTCCTCCTGAATTCTCTCGTCGGTCACGTCGCGCAAAATAATGGCAAAGCCAACAAAGGCGCCGTTATAGTCATGTATAAGTTTGTGGGTGATCAGCATCGTCCGGTTTTTTTTCATCGGCCAATTGATCACGTCTTCTTCGGTAAAGTCACTTTCTCCGGCTTTTAGCCGCTCATATCGCTTCACGCTTCGCTGAAAATAATCTTCATCATCATATATATTTGGCAGTTCCGTTAAATACTTTCCTCTGATTTCGTCTACACTGGCAACACCCAGCAACTCCAGAATACTGTTGTTACAGTATAAAATTCTTGCGTCATAGTCCAGCAAAATAAATATATTATCGCTGCTGTTCAGCAGAAGGTGCGGCTGACAATTCGCATTCTGCAGCCCCTTATGACAGCTTGCATATTCCATAACAGATACATCGGGCAATCCCGGTCACCTCCTTCAAAGTAGGAAATTAAGTCCGCGCTTGTATCGCGCTTTTAATTTTCGATCGCAGTACCTCTGGCGTAAAGGGCTTGACAATGTAGTCGACTGCCCCTTGCTCCACCGCTTTGGAGACCAGCCTCTCCGAAGCGTGAGAGGTAAGAAACAGGACGGAAACGCCGTCCATTTCAGTGTTTTTGTTAATCTCCTCCATGACTTCGAAACCCGTCATATCCGGCATCTCGATATCAAGCAGAATAATGTCCGGGCGAACCTTCTGTAAGGCGGATAACGCCATTTTTCCTGATTTGGCCAGGCGTACATCGTATTCTGTACTAAGCAGACCTTTGCACATCTGCAAGTTTGCAGAAGAATCATCCACTACAAGAATAATATTTCGATTTTCCATAATGCTCCTTCTTAATTTATATAAATCCTGATCATCATTCCAAATGGGAGCGATACTGATCGCTGATTCGTATTATGTCGCGAATTCAAATACCGGGAATACTAGCCGGCGCGAATTCAGCCACACAGTGAAAAATAGCGGCTGACACTTCGCAAAGCCAAAAGCCGATAATGAAAGCGAGAATTCTTTTTTGTATATGGGAAGCCTATCAAAGGCGCTTTATCTCACTGGTTTAATATATTTTATCAGAATAAAGCGGCATATTCAAGACCCGCTTAAAGCAGAGCTAAAGTATCTGCTCTTTTCGTGCTGCTGCATGGTTTCCAAATAAAATGAGGAGCCTTTCGGCTCCCCATTCTGACTTGGCTTATTCTTGGCTTGTTCTGTTTATTTGTCTATGGCGACTGTCCGGGTTTCCGGCTGCCAGGTNACCTCGCAGCCCAGGGTCTCGCTGACA
>WRNN01000172.1 GCA_009776595.1 Clostridiales bacterium | reverse complement strand
CCCCGGGGCCTGATGCAGAGCGGCTCCAACTATTATGTAGAAACCGTCAACTCCGGCAAACCGGTACTGAATGATCCCGGCACCGGCGGCACCGGCGACCTGAAGGCCAATACGCTGGAAATGTCCAACGTAGACCTGTCCCAGGAGTTTGCCGACATGATCGTCACCCAAAGGGGCTTTCAGGCCAACACCAGGATCATCACCGTTTCCGACAGTATGCTGGAAGAACTGATCAATCTCAAACGGTAATCCCGTTTGCTTATCCGGCGGCGGCAGGCTGCCGTCGCCGGCGGGAGGAAAACCACCAGTAGTTTGGCAGGCCTGAACGAATAGGGATTTCCTTCCGCCCGTGACGGCAGCAAAAAGCAAACATGCTATCATGATCAACTGAACCGATTACGCTTATTGAGGAGAAGATCCATATGATAACTTTGACGAAGCTGGACGGAACTATATTTGCCCTCAATTCGGATTTGATTGAAACCATAGTGGAAAATCCGGATACCACCGTTCATCTGACCATAAAAAAATTCTACATTGTAAAAGAATCCATGGAGGAAGTCGTGGAAAAAGTTGTCGACTTCCGCAAGGAGATCAATGGCGTAAATCAACGCCTATAGGAAAAGACGGGTAGCGGATGAAACCGGGACAAACGCCGGGCGCTATTTGTGCGGCCTGTGCCGGATCGTGACCGTCAACCGCTGGGATTGCTTTTCAAGGAGGAAAAGGCATACATGAACAGAAAAACGGATCTCATGTCGATACTCGGTTGGGTGCTGGGTTTTGGACTGATGTTTATCGGCTGTACCCTGACCAGGANTATCGCTGACGGGAGTTACAGTTTTAANCCGGGAAATATGATTAACTTTTTCGATCCGACAAGCTTATTTATCGTGTTTGGCGGAACGATTACCGCGCTGATGATCTCGAATCCCGGCAGCGCCCTGGCCAAGATTCCCAAACATATGCAGGTTATCCTGTCGCCNAAGCATTTTGAACCAACGGTATATATTACGCAACTGGTTGAGTATGCCAAGAAAGCCCGGACAAACGGCCTGCTGGCTTTAGAAGAAGATCTGGAACAGATCGACGAAGGCTTNCTTAAAAGCAGCCTGCTGATGGTGGTAGACTCCGTCGACCCGGAGAAGGTAAAGCAGCAGCTGGAGGCCTGGATGGATCACCTGGATGAGCGCCATGCCCAGGAAAGGGGCATCTACGCTATGGGCGCCTCCTTTGCGCCGGCATTCGGTATGATCGGGACGCTGATCGGCCTGATCAACCTGCTGAAGGATCTGCAGGACGCCTCTTCCATCGGCCCGAACATGGCTGTCGCGCTGATCACCACATTCTATGGCACCATATTGGCGAACCTGATCTTCACGCCTATCGGGAATAAGCTCAATGCCAGGCATGAGGAGGAATACCTCTGCGACGTGATTATCAGCGAAGGGGTACAGGCCATACAGGCCGGGGAAAACCCAAAGTTTATCCAGGAGCGTTTGATGAATCTTTTGCCCCAATATAAACAGAAACTTTATAAAGATATTAACGGCGAAGAGTAGCGCTGACCAGTGATATATACGCGGGGATCAGCGATCATGCGGCAGCGGAGACAACCGCGCCGCCATACAGGATGAACGGCGCAATGGCAGCAGGCCGTTAAGGAACAGGTGAGAATATGGCCAGAAAACAACGGAATAGCGGCAGCGGTGAAACATGGCTGAATACTTATGCGGATATGGTTACGCTTTTGCTTACCTTTTTTGTCGTCATGCTGAGCATGTCGGTGATTGAAGCGGAAAAATTTGATATTCTTGTCAAATCCCTTACCCCGGGCAGCGAGCGGGGCGTACAACAGCCGGGCGACGCTGAAGTCTATCTCGAAATGCCGCCGGAAGCCGGCAGGAGTATGGATTCGCTGTATCAGGCAGTATATAGCTATGTGCAGGAAAACCAGATGGAGACCGCCGTATCGGTTTCCAAGGTGGAGGACATCGTATTTATCCGCTTTTCCAGCGCGCTGCTGTTTGAGCCGGACCGTTACACGCTGCTGGCTTCTTCGCGGCCGCTGATGAAATTTGTTGGCGACGTCCTGATGCTTTATGATAGCAGGATCAGAAACATCAATGTCTGCGGACATACGGCGCGCACAGGAAGGATCAATTCGGACGTATCGGATTGGCGCCTTTCCGGAGAGCGGGCGGCGACGGTGGCGATGTTTCTGGAAGATGAAAGCGGGATCGAAAAGAGCAAGATGATAACCTTTGGCTACGGGGATAATTACCCCATAGCGGAAAACGATACGGAAGCCGGGAGAAGCCAGAACCGGAGAGTGGAGCTGGTAGTCGTGGGGATGGAAAGCGCCGCCAATTTTGATGTGTACGGCGTAATGAGCGGTATCATGGAAAATCAGGACGGATACGCTGACCGCGGCGGTTTGGAAGAGCTCCTCTTTCCCCATGAACAGCTAAGCCCGAATTAAGAATACGAAAGCTGCGCCGCTTGGGGTTGCTGGCGCAGCAGAGCATAGTAACATTCACTTAAAACTGCGCCGCTATGGGGTATAGGCGCGGTAGATCTTAGTAACTTGCTCCCCGACAACATCAAATTCAACAGGTTCTTTGAAGGGAGTAAGTTAGTAAAGCTGCGGAATCGCAGCACCGCGAAGCGGAAGGCATGAGCGACATGCGCGCGAATGCCGACGGGGTATGGGGCAGAGCCCCATGTAACATTCACTCAAGACTGCGCCTCTTTGGGTTGTGGGCGCAGTAGATCATAGGAAAAAGGGGGGGCCAGCCGGTGGCGGATATACTGTCACAAAATCAAATTGACGAACTGCTAAAAAAAATGCAAAACCCGGATACAGAGGAAGCAGTGGTAGAAGAGCCGAAAGCGAAGGTAAAAGAATATGACTTTACCTCGCCAAAGAAATTCACGAAAGACCAGTTGAAATCGCTGAACAATTTATATGAGACCTTCTCGCGGGTTGCCGCCTCATACTTTACCAGTATTATGCGGGACCTTTGCGAAGTGAACGTCGTGCAGATCGAGGAGCAGCGCTATTATGAATTCAGNAACGCGCTGCCGGACAATACGCTGGTCGCGATGGTTGATTTTAAACCGGAAGAGATCGCTTACGACGAATCCGTACTGATGATGGAATTTGCGCCTTCTTTCGGTTATCTGCTGATCGAACGGCTCATGGGCGCCGTAGGCGACGCGTATTGGCCGGACAGGGACTATACCGACGTCGAACTGGCTATCCTGCGTTCGGTGATCGACAGGATAACCGAGTTCCTGAAGGACGCCTGGTGCAATTATTTTCTGGCAAAGACAGGCTTGCGGAGCATCGAAACCAACGGCCGTATGATTCAGGCTTTCGCGCCCCAGGACGTGGTGGTTATCATCACCCTGGAAATCAACTGCGCCAACTTTACGTGCACCTCCAATATTTGTATGCCTTCGGAGAATCTGGACGCCATCATCTCCAGCTTCAGCACGAAGTATGCCATTTCCTCAAAGCAACAGGCGCCGGAAAGGGAGAAAGCGAAAAAAGACCTGGTCCTGGATTATCTGAAACAATCCGATTTAGTGGTTGCGGCGGTACTGGACCAGTGCCAGATGTCCTTTGGCGAAGTGATGGCCTTGCAGGTCAACGACGTCATCTCCCTGAATAAGCGGATTGACAGCGATATACGTGTTACCGTGGATGGCGTACCCTGGTATAACGCCAGGCTGGGTGAAAGCAGATCAAAAAGAGCAGTGAAACTCGTGGATTCCATTACGATGTGAAAAGAGGGGTAGGATTGGCCGCAGAACAGACAGACGAAAACAGAAGGGATATGCTGACAGAGACAGAAATCGATGTGATCGGGGAGATCCTGAATATCAGTATGGGCTCGGCGTCCACAGCATTATCAGCTATGCTGGACAAACAGGTTACAATAACGACGCCCGCCCTTGAGCAAAATCGATTTGGCGAACTGGACTATTCGGATATGGATCCCGCCATTATGGTTAAGATCAACTATGTGGAAGGAATCTCCGGCTCCAATGTGATCGTGTTCCGAAGCCGGGATATGCAGATTATTCTCAATCTGCTGATGGGGAATGAGGAAATACCGCCTGAGGACAGCCAGTTTGAATTTGATGATATGACCATGAGCGCCGCGTGCGAGGTGATGAACCAGATGATGGGTTCGTCCGCCACGGCCTTATCGGAAGTACTGGGCAGGATCGTGAATATATCGACGCCCACCGCCCACATTTCAGAAATAGGAACGTGTATCGCCTCCGATCTCATGGAAATGAACGATGATGATGTGGTGGTCTGTGTTTCCTTCAGCCTCATGGTTGAAAATATCATGGACTCCAACTTCATCAGTTTTCTATCCATTCCGCTGGCGAGAGATATCATCTCCAGCGTAATGCCGGAGGACGGGAGCGAAATACAGCCGCTCGCGCCGATACCGGAAACGACCGCCGAAGAAGGGCTTGCGCAGGCTGCCGGGGAAGGACCCGGGGAGGCGGCTTCCGGATCCGCGGAAGAAGCGCCGGATCCCATGCCCTCGCCGGAAGCGATAACGCAGCCGCCGCAGCAGGCGGCAGAGGCGCCAGCGCCCATGCCTGCGCC
>WRNN01000171.1 GCA_009776595.1 Clostridiales bacterium | reverse complement strand
AGTCAGACAAGGAACTGGTCTGGGTCAGCAGGGAAGAATACAGGGCCGCGTATCCGCTGCCTACCGCATTTCGTGTGTTTATTCAGGACTTACCATAGGCGGGCCCTGAACAGACGCTATTTCGGCAGTTTCTGTCAGAATTGACCGCGGTATTGTAGAGGCTTGTTAATTATGATAAAATAATATGGATGTACGTTCTGTTTATAGCAAAACGATATGGAGGTGAACGCGCATTCTGTCCTGTCTGCGGACGGGAGAGAGGTACAGCGCAAAATGAATGAGTGTCAGTGCAGAAAAACTGGAAGGCAACAAGGCTAAACTCACCATCGAGGTACCTGAGGAAACCTTTGAGAAATCCATGGATAAGGCTTTTCGCCAGGTGGCAAAAAAAATAAGCGTACACGGTTTTCGAAAAGGCAAAGCGCCCCGCCAGATAGTCGAGCGGACCTTTGGAAGGGAAATCCTTCTGGAAGACGCGATTAACGACGTCGTTCCCGAAGCTTTTCGAATGGCGATAGAGGAACTGGGCCATCCGTATGAATGCATTGTATATCCTCAATACGACGTGGTATCCTCAGAAAAAGGGGAAGGGCTGGTATTCACCGCCACTTACGATATGAAGCCGGAGATTACCCTTGGCCCATACAAGGGTATGGAATTGGTGAAACTGTCGGTGACTGTGGAAGACGACGCGGTGGAAAAACAATTAAAAGCTATGCAGGAGAGGTTTGCCAGGCTGGAGAAGACAGAGGAAGCCGCAGTAAAAGGCGATGTTTGTACCATTGATTTCCTGGGTATGGTCGACGACGTTCCTTTTGAAGGCGGCGAGGGCAAAGACTATCAGCTGGAATTGGGCAGCGGGACGTTTATCCCNGGTTTCGAAGAACAGCTGGAGGGCGCCAAAGCCGGCGACGAGCTCAAACTGAACGTTGTGTTTCCGGAGAATTATCAAACGGAAGAACTGGCGGGCAAAGACGCTGTTTTTTCGGTGACGCTGAAGGAGGTTCAGCATAAAATCCTCTCGGAGATGGATGACGAATTCGCGAAAGACGTATCGGAATTTGAAACCTTGGAGGAATTGAAGAAGGATATCGATGAGAAGCTGCATGCCGAAGCGAACCGGAGCATCCAGTCCGACTTCGAAACAAAAGCGGTGGAGAAAGTGATTCAGGACGTCGAACTTACGTTACCGGACAGCATGGTTGCTTTCCGGCAGGATCAACTGGTGGATAACTTCGCGCATCAGATCGCGATGCAGGGCCTTTCGATCGAAGCCTATATGCAATATGCTAACATGGACGCGGAAGCGCTCCGGGGAAACTTTAAAGAGCGGGCAATCCAGGAGCTTCAGACAGAATTAGTATTGGAAGCGATTGCCAAGGCCGAAGGAATCGTCGCCAGCGACGAAGATGTGAGTGAAGAATACCGGAAGCTGGCTGATCAGACAGGCAGGCCGGTGGAAGAAATTGAAAAATTATATAGCGAAAATAAGACAATGCTTGAATCATTGAAGCAAAGCCTGATCATGAACAAAACGATTCAGTTCCTGACAGACAGCGCGATTGTCAGTACAGACAGCGCGATTGATACTACAGACAGCGCGATTGTCAGTGAAGAGAAAGGGGAAGAAAATGACGGAAATTGAACGGTCACCCATGAATTATTATGTACCGATCGTTGTGGAGCAATCCAGCAGGGGCGAACGCTCCTACGATATTTACTCCCGCCTGTTGAAAGACCGCATCATTTTTTTAGGAACGGCAGTGGACGACACAGTCGCCAATCTGGTGGTTGCGCAGTTGCTCTTCCTGTATGCGGAGGATCCTGAAAAGGATATTATGCTTTATATTAACAGCCCCGGCGGCTCGATAACCGCCGGTATGGCTATCTATGATACCATGCAGTATATCAGGACAGACGTTTCTACGATCTGCGTCGGTCTCGCCGCTTCCATGGGGGCGATCCTCCTGGCTGCGGGAGCGAAAGGAAAACGTTACGCCCTGCCCAACTCGGAGATCATGATCCACCAGCCTTCCGCGGGTACAAGCGGGCAGGTCACGGATATCGAAATTCATGCCCGCCGGCTGATCCAGATCAAAGAGAGAATGAATCAGATATTGGCGGAGAAAACCGGCCAGACCCTGGAGAAAATCAAACTGGATGTGGANCGGGATTTCTTCTTNGATCCAAACGAAGCGAAAGAATACGGACTGATCGACGATATCCTGACGCAGATCCCAAAAGCCCTATAGTAACTGACACCCGGGAGTTGAAATGAGGCCCGGCTGTCGCAGCGCTACGCAGCCTCGGTGACAGAAGGCCGGAGGAGAAGGGACTATGCCGAAAAACATAGACAATGACTTTGATATAAAATGTTCATTTTGTGGAAAAAGCCAGGAGATCGTTTCCAAACTGGTTGCCGGTCCGAACGTATATATATGTGACGAATGCATCGAGCTCTGTAACGAGATCGTCAGTAACCTGGGCGAAGAGCCCCCTGTGGACCAAACCTGGGGCAAGGCGCCGCCTCCCAAGGAAATTAAGGCGATACTGGATCAATATGTAATCGATCAGGANGAGGCTAAAATAGCCTTATCCGTTGCGGTGTATAATCACTATAAACGGATCGGCAGCTCCCTGAGTAAGGGGAGGAGGGGCAGGCCGAGATCGGGCCGGATATCCAGACAGGATAAAGCAAACCAGATAGAAATACAGAAAAGCAATATCCTTTTGCTCGGCCCTACCGGCAGCGGCAAGACCCTGCTTGCTCAGACTCTGGCGCGTATACTGAAGGTGCCCTTTGCGATAGCCGACGCCACCTCGCTTACCGAAGCGGGTTATGTGGGCGAAGATGTAGAGAACATATTGCTGAAACTGATTCAGGCTGCGGATTATGATATGGAGAAAGCGGAACGCGGCATTATCTATATCGATGAGATCGACAAGATCACCAGGAAATCGGAGAATCCCTCCATTACCAGAGATGTGTCCGGCGAAGGCGTACAGCAAGCGCTGCTGAAGATACTGGAAGGAACGATAGCCAACATCCCGCCCCAGGGAGGCAGAAAGCATCCCCATCAGGAATTGCTGCAGCTGGATACCACCAATGTACTGTTCATTTGCGGCGGGGCTTTTGAGGGCATAACCAAGATTATCAGCAACCGCATCGGCAACAAAGTTATGGGCTTTGGCGCGCAGGTCGAGAGTACGAAAGAGCGGGCCCTGACGGAAGACTTGAAACAGCTCATGCCGCAGGATCTCATCAAATACGGGATGATTCCCGAGTTCGTAGGCCGCGTACCGGTCACCGTAGCCCTTTCGCCGCTGGANCGGGCCGCGCTGATCCGCATCTTGACCGAGCCGAAAAACGCGCTGGTNCGCCAGTATCAGGCTTTGCTGGAGATGGACGGCTGCGCGCTGGAGTTTTCAACAGAAGCGCTGGAAGCTATCGCAGACGAGGCGATCAAGCGCAACACAGGCGCAAGGGGCTTGCGGGCCATATTGGAAGATTTGATGCGCAATACCATGTTTGAGCTGCCTTCCCGCAAAGACGTACACAAATGTCTTGTGACCGGGGAAGCCGTGACGGGGAAAGCGGATCTGACTTTATTAACAACCGTAGAGGGCGCGGGTTCAACTATGGATACAAAAGAACTGAAGAAAGCAGGTGAAGAAGCCAGCGCCTGACCAGGATAGAATGAGACATACCTATGCATAAGAAAACAATAACAACAAAAAGAATAATCATATCCCTATGCTTACTTCTCGTGGCAGCAGGCGCCGGCTTCGGAGGCTGGCGCTATTGGGAAGACCTGAAAGCCAGAGAAGCCGCGGAAGCGGCGAGGCTTGCCGCCGAGATTCTTGAGTCTGTCACGGTGAAAGGCAAGCAGCCTTTTCGCGAGTTTAACAGGCCTGCGCCTCCCCCGCCGGAACCCAGACAAGGCATATTGGATTGGCAGGCCCAGAATCCGGATACCATCGGACATCTGAAAATCGATGGTACCAGAGTGGATTACCCTGTGGTGCAGGGAACGGATAACGACTATTATCTGAATTATACCTTTGACCATGTCAGGGCGACCAGGGGAACTATTTTTCTCGACAGTAATGTGAGCTTTGACCCTTTGGCGCTGCCCCGCCATATGCTGATCCACGGGCACCATATGCGCGACGGAAGCATGTTTCAAAATGTTTCCTTATTTAAGAGAAAAGACTATTTTTACGAACATCCTTACATCCGTTTTGAGACGCTGTACATGGACACGGTCTGGGAGGTTTTCTCGGTCTATGTCTGCGATTCCGACGAGTATGTGCCCATGTCGTTCAAGAGCGAAGAAGCCTATCTGGCCTATCTGGAGAAGACNGTGGAAAGNTCCCTGTTTCCCGTGGATCTGACTTTAAGCGCAGACGACGTCATNATGACCTTAAATACNTGTTCCTATGAATTTCAAGGCGCGCATACCCTGGTGGCCGCCAGACTGGCGGAAGCCGTAATCAACGGCGACGCGACATTGTACGANTCGCAAACTTCNTAAAGTGGGCTGCCGCCCACAACCCAAGCGAAGCGGCATCCCCTTGGCAGAATGTTTTGATGGGGTTAACCACCCCAAACCCCGTCGGGATTCGCGCACATGTCG
>WRNN01000170.1 GCA_009776595.1 Clostridiales bacterium | reverse complement strand
GGACGAAGGCCGGGAAGCGGCGGCGGTTTCGGCGGCTTCAGCGGCGGAAGCGGATCCGGGGGCTTCAGCGGCGGAAGCGGATCCGGGGGCTTCAGCGGCGGAGGCAGATCGGGAGGCTTCGGCGGCGGAGGCAGATCGGGGGGATTCGGCGGCGGAGGCAGGTCCGGGGGAGGCGGTATGAGCCGAGGCGGCGGCGCCGGACGGCGATAGCGCAACGCGGATTGAAGCGGGCGTCCGACTGTATTCAAACAGGGGAAAAGGCNAAAAACCATGATTGTTCAATCAAAAAGAGACATACAGGGGATCCTGGAAGCCGGCAAGATCGCCGCTGAAATTATGCACAAAATGGCAGACCGTCTCAGACCGGGGATTTCCACAGGGCAACTGGACAGAATCGGAGAAGAAATGATGTTACGGCATGGCGCGAAATCCGCGCCAAGGCTGATGTATTCGTTTCCCGGCGCAACCTGTATCAGCATTCTGCCGGAAGTAGCCCACGGTATACCGGGATCCAGGCAGATACAAGCCGGCGATTTGGTCAATATCGATGTTTCGATAGAGCTTCACGGGTATTTCGCGGATACAGGCATGAGCATTGCCGTTGAAGTAGAGGACGAGAAAGTACATCAGTTATGCCGGATCTGTCTCGAAGCAAGAGAAGCGGCTATCGCGGCCGCAAAGCCGGGCGGCAGGGTCAGCCGGATTGGCAGTGCCGTGGAGCAAGTCGCCAAATCCTATGATCTGACCGTGATTAAGAATCTTTGNGGACACGGGCTGGGCCGCAGCCTGCATGANGCGCCGGAGAATATTCTCAATTATTTCAGCCGGCAAGAGAGAAACAGGCTCAGTCCGGGCCAGGTGATCGCCTTGGAACCCTTTGTATCCGAAGGACCGGATATGGTGTCCAATTGCGGCTATAACGAATGGGCGCTGGTGGTGCCGGAGGGTTTTCATGTAGCGCAGTTTGAACACACGATCATTGTGCTGGAAGAAGGAAACCTGATTGCTACCGCATCGGAGGAGATGCGGGGATATGTATAAAAAAAAGTCCTCCCTGAGAGAGGACTTTTCCTGCTATCGGATCAAGGTTGGCATATTGATCTACTGATTCTTTTGATAGCAGTCCCGGCAGTAGACTGGACGAATCCCGGTTGGTTTGAACGGAACTTGGGTTTCCACGCCGCACTCGGAGCAATTTACAGTGTAATACTGACGTTCGCCCCGACTCTCCGCGGCGGCTTGTTTACGGGCCCGGCGGCAATCAGGGCAGCGGGCGGGTTCGTTCTGAAACCCTTTCTCCGCATAAAATTCCTGTTCTGTCGCACTAAAAATGAATTCCACGCCGCAGTCTTTACATACCAGTGTCTTGTCTTCCATTGCCATTCCTCCTGACAGATATTGAGTTGAGCCGTTTTCCTTAGGAGTCAACCAAAATCTAAGCCCAGGAGAGTATAGATCTTTCGCCAACCGCAAGAAAACGAAGTCAGGCACAGTATATACCATTTATTTGATAAATGCAAATTTTATTTTGCGACAGTTTAAATTTAAGCTGAACTGTACAAACTGTAATCAGAACTGTAGCTGTCGAACAATAACGCCTGATACAAAGAGGTTTGGTATGCGCTTACGAAGAAACTGGCAAGGGGAAGCGGCGCTGCCCGGCATGCCGGGGGTGCTGGAGACGGGACCCTCGTCGTATCAACGGGATTGGTCTGAAGTATTCGGCAGGGATTCGGCTATTCACGTGGAAATTGGCGTAGGAAAAGGCGACTTTATCCTGGAAGCGGCGATGAAGTATCCGCACATTGACTTTATCGGGATAGAAAAGTCCTGGACCGTATTGTATATAGCCGCAAAGAAGAATCAATCGAAGCCGCTGAGGAATCTGCGCTTTTTGCCGATCGACGCGGCTGCGGCGGGGCTTTTTTTTCCATCCGGGCATATTGACCGGATTTATTTAAATTTTAGCGATCCCTGGCCGAAAACCAGGCACGAGTCCAGGCGCTTGACAGCAAAAGAAAAGCTTTCGCTGTATGATACGCTGCTGAAGCCCGGCGGGCAAGTACATTTGAAGACGGACCAGGAAGGCTTTTTTACTTATTCTTTGGAAATGTTCATTCGGGAAGGCTGGTCGGTGGGTAAAATATGCAAGGATCTCTATCGTTCCGGATTCGAAGAAAATATTCCGACAGAATACGAGAAACGCTTTCTGTTGATGGGACAGCCGATCTATCGCCTGGAAGCATGGAAGGAGTAAGCGTTTGAGGACGAATCTACGGGCGAAACTGCCGTCGGACCTGGCGGCACGACTGGAAAGCCAGCTTGGCAAAGAGGAGTTCGACGCGTTTTTGTCCAGCCTGGAGGAGGAACCTCGGCATGGGCTGCGATGCAACACAGGTAAAATCACGATATCGGAATTGGTCAAGCTTCTCCCCTTCCCGGTGCATCCCGTTCCCTGGGCGCCGGCAGGCTTCCGGTTTTCGGCGGATGAACGGCCGGGTATACTGCCTTTTTATCAAGCGGGCCTTTATTATCTGCAGGAACCGAGCGCCATGGCGCCGGCGGAGATGCTGGACGTTAAGCCGGGGGAGCGTGTTTTGGATCTTTGCGCGGCGCCGGGAGGTAAATCAACCCAGCTTGCGGCGGCGCTTTCCGGCGAGGGGCTTCTGGTGGCGAACGATCCGAATCCCAAGCGGATAAAATCCCTGATCTGGAACCTGGAGCACTGGGGGGCGACCAACGCCGTCGTACTCAATGAAGAACCGCGCCGGCTTGCGGCGGCCTTTCCGGGCTATTTTGATAAAATCCTCATCGACGCCCCCTGTTCGGGAGAAGGTATGCTGCGCAAGGAGCCCAATGCCATCCATAGTTGGCGCCGCTATAGCGGGCAGGCCTGCCGTATAGTCCAGGATGAGATACTGGATCAGGCTGCGCTGATGCTGCGGGATGGCGGGCGTATCGTCTATTCTACCTGCACGTTCAATCCTATGGAGAATGAGGAAGCCGTCGCCGCGTTTCTGAAAAGACAGACTGGTTTTTTTCTTTTACCCTTGCCTTATTATAATGGATGGAAACCGGGTGACACGCTGATGGAATGCCGCCAGCTCTGGCCCCATTTGGTCGAGGGGGAAGGACAATTCCTTGCTTCCTTTGAGAAAAGCCGCCATAACGCAGACAGCCGCCATAGCGCGGACGGACGCCAAACGCGGGCAAGAGAAAGAGAAAGCCCGGGAGATGCTTTCTCCGCAGCCCCTTCGGAAGATTTGTCCTCGCGGACGCCCGGGGGGGAACTGGAACCGTTTCTGGAATTCATCCGGGCGCATCTGGCCAGCCCGCCGAAAGCGAATTATGAACTATATCATGGTCATGTTTATCAAAGACCTGCCGGACTGCCGGATTTAGCAGGGCTGAAGGTAAGCCGTCCGGGATGGTATCAGGGCGTGATCCGAAACGGCCGTTTTGTGCCCGCCCAGCCCCTGGCAATGGGGCTGGAGGCGAAACAATTTAAGCGAAAGCTGGATCTGGATCCACTGGGAGAGCTGCCGGCGCGCTACCTGCGGGGAGAAACGCTGATGCTGGAAGGGGAACCCGGCTGGACGCTGGTCACGATGGGAGGCTTTCCGCTGGGCTTTGGCAGACAGACGGGTTCTTATTTGAAAAACGATTACGCCAGCGGTTGGAGAAAGGTTTAGCGGTGCGATGACAGAATCGATTGACAAGCAATGGGCAGAAATCGACGAAGGGCGAAAGCGGCCTGTGCTGACGGATTATCCGCCGCCGGACAGCGCCGGCCTGCGGGAGCCTGCCCTTCCGCGGTATATCATCAAAGGAATGCGGAAAGCGATCACAGAGTTCGATATGCTGGCGCCGGGAGACAGAATCCTGCTGGGGTTTTCAGGCGGTAAAGACAGCACGCTTCTCCTGTACGCCTTTGCCTATTTGGCCCGGCGCCTTCCCTGGACCGTGGAGTTGGAAGCCATGCATATCGACCTTGGCTTCCGGCCGCCGGAGGAAAACGGATACAAAGCCCTTGCGGACGCCGCCGCCGCCGCCGGCCTGGCCCTGCATGTGCAGCGGATGGATATGGCGGACGACATTCTGCAAAATCCGGAGCAGAACCCCTGCTCACGCTGCGCCTTCTGGCGCAGGGCCTTGATCCATCATTACGCAAAGCGGAAGGGCTTTAATAAAGTGGCTTTTGCGCATCATTACGACGACGCGGTGGAAACCTGGCTTATGGGATTGCTGTACTCCGGCCAATTGGGCACCTTTATGCCCAAGACCTATCTGGACCGGACCGGCGTCACGGTGATCCGCCCATTTGTTTATATCAGGGAGAAAGACATCATAGCCGCGACGGCGGCATTGGGGATGCAGGCGGTACTCAGCCCCTGCCCCCTGGACGGCTATACCATGCGGACCAGGGTGAAGGAACTGATCGAAACGCTGAGCAGGGAGAACCCGCAGGTGTTTTCCCATCTGGCGTCCGGTATGCGGGAAGGCAAGCGGCAGTATCTTTGGCCTGCGCCTATGGAGCGCAAAGCGCTGCGGCAGAAAAGCCTGGCGTTTTGGAAGCGGGAGGAATGAGCGTCCCGCTTCCGGATGCAGTGCTATAGTAACTGACACCCTCAAGGCATCAATTTAAAACAAGAAGTCAAAAGTGTCAGTTGCTAACGCTGCGGTAACGCAGCGCCGCGAAGCGGA
>WRNN01000169.1 GCA_009776595.1 Clostridiales bacterium | reverse complement strand
ACGATACTGGGCATGGGACGTATCATTGGCGATACGGCTATCGTATGGCTGGTCCTGGGCGGCACGATCAGGATGACCGGTTTGCAGCCCTGGTACGCCGTAGAAAATTGGTGGTCCACGCTTACCAATACAGGTTGTACGCTGACCAGCTATATCTATTTCACTTCGCCGGCCGGGGAGGGGAATCATTACACTGTGGCCTTCGGCGCCTCGCTCGTCTTGATCGCGATGATCCTATTGCTGAATCTGGCAGCTGCGCTGATCGGCGGCATAGGAGCGAACAAGCATGGATAGTTTGGATAGCATGGATAGCATGGATAGCATGGATAGCATGGATAGCATGGATAGTGTGGAAAATGCCATCTCGATCAAAGGCGTCACTTGCCGCTATGGATCGACAACAGCTCTGCAAGACGTCAGCCTGGATATTCCCAAAAACTCGATCTATTCTTTTATCGGACCATCGGGCTGCGGTAAGACGACGCTGCTGCGTTCCCTTAACCGGCTGAACGACCTGATCCCTTCCTTTCGAATAGAAGGCTCTATTCTGGTGGAAGGCAGGGATATCTATGCGCATTCTACAGGCGAGGATAAAACAAAGCTGAGACGCCGAATCGGGATGATTTTTCAGCAGCCTAACCCTCTGCCCTCCAGCATTATGAAAAATCTGCTCTTACCGGTCAAAGAGCATTACAAAGGAAGGGAGAAAGACTATCGCCGTTTAGCGCTGGAAAAACTAAAACTCTCCTTCCTCTATGATGAGATAGCCGATCATCTCAACCAGAACGCCCTTTCCCTGTCCGGCGGACAGCAGCAACGGCTTTGCATCGCTCGCGCCTTAATGCTGGAACCGCCGATTATGCTGTTCGACGAGCCATGCTCCGCCCTGGATCCCATCTCTACTTTCAAAATCGAAGAAATGCTGATCAACTTGAAGAAAGAGCACTCCATCATTATTGTGACCCATAATATGGAGCAGGCGCTCCGTATCGCCGATTATACCGCCTTTTTCTATCAGGGCAAAATCATAGAAGCCGGAGAAACCCAGCAGATATTTCGCAGGCCCAAAACGGACTTGCTGGCGCGATATATCACCGGCAGGTTTTGATCGTGCGGGTAATACGAATGCAATCCTGATGATATTTGTGGCAATTTGCAGGTAAATGTGCTAAAATCTTAAATAGTTGTATAATTATTATTGGCTTGTGCGTCAAAAGCACAAGCATGATTGAGGCACAAAAGTATGGACGAATTTACCGGCACCAAAGAGCGCATTTTTGATGCATTTATCGAAATGACCAGCTTAATGGGCTACGAAAACGTTACCGTTCGTGAAATAGCAAAAAAGATCGGCATCAATGCCGCTTCCATATATTATCATTACGAGAGTAAAGAACAGATATTAGCGCATGTATACGAATACTATTCTGCATATTATTTCGAAAACCGCAAACCGGTTGATGAAATGAAAAAAATGATCGAAACGGCGGATGCGGAAGAGTTCATATTCGCTATGACCCGCAATTTTGTCAGCGACGATCAGAAAAAAACCTATCGAATGACGCTTATTACCAGAATTATTTATATGCGGCTGTTTCAGGATGCGGCGGCAAACCGTATGTTTAACGAGAACAATAAAAGTGAAAGGGAGTATATTGTTGAGATCGTGCAGCATGGAATGCAGGTGGGCAGAATTCAAGCGGACTTTGATGTAGAAATATTCGCCAGCGTTTTACTCAACTCCATGATCGCCATGGGGCTTGTAGCCTTTGCCGATCCCGGCTATACGGTAGGACTGCTGGATCATGAGGTCCGCGTGCGGTCCATGCTGGCAAGGCTTTTCACCTCCGCTCTAGCGTAAACGAAACACCACCTGCATTGTTACTGGTCAGTGCCGACAATAGTGGCGCCAGCACATTTGCCCGGTGGTGTTTCATTGTGGCGTCTTTATGCATCGGATATATACAAGAACAAAAATAGGTGTATAATATTGTNGAATAAATGATGAACGCCCGGTGTGGCATCCCTATTTTTAAGATGAGGAAGGATGTGTGACCATGCCCGACAGTACNCCTGTAAACAGTAGAACAACTGCCGCATTCGACAAAGCGGTTGCGAAAGCGGAGCAGCAAGCCGCTGGTTCCGGCCAGACAGCGGCAGAAAAGTCATCTACGGTATCGAGAACAGAACTTGCTTCCCTTGCGTCGAAAGTCGAACTATCTTCTTTAGTGAGGGAAATCAAAGAACCTGTAATCGTAGACCTCTCAGACAAAAATCTGGAAAAGTTCATTCAGCCGGAACTGATTGAAAGAAAGTCTGAAGACGGCGACAGCGACGGCCCTTCCTATTCGGAAGCATTGCTCTTCACCAAAGAACTGATGAAGAACTACAACACCGTAGCCAAAAGTGTTACCAGCATGATGGAGCTTCTGCGGGATGAACAAAGCAACATTACTATGCTTTTAGCCTTGCCGAAGCGCATCTACGGCTATTTTACCTACGGTCCCAATGCGGACGACGATAAGCCTTTGAAGAACGCAAAGGTCGCCATCAGCGGTTTCTATACGCTTGCTTCGCCATCAATCCCGTCCATTGTCCGGGTGGAGTGTACGACGGATGATAACGGATACTTTGAAGTGCAGATGCCCGCCGGGTATAAACTGAATGCGGGAAGTCTGGACTTTCTTGTCACCCGGGGCAAGGTGGGCGACGAGATATCCGTGTCCAAAGTTGACTTGACCACGGGCCAGGGCAATATGGGCAGCCATCGGCTGAAAAAGGAATTCGTTCAATCCGAAGGCATCCTTGAGCGCCTGGACGACATCATCTACCATATCAAGGACGTGCTGGAAGACCTGGACGACGCGGAGGATGAGACTCTGGGTCAGCCCAAGGTTGTCCTGGGCGAGGAAGGTACCGAGTTTTCCCTCACCTGGGCGGGGTCGGCTATCTCCAAGTATACCTATAAACTGCTGCATCGCCTGGTCGAGCCGGAGCTGACGGCCTTAAATNNGAACCAAAACAACAGGCCGATAGCGGGGATTGACCCAGCGGGGATTGGCCCGCGCGCCGCCTTTACGCGTCTCGCCATCAGCGGNCCCATCGATGTGGAGAGCGCCAAGAGCCAACTCCTATGGGACCCGGATACTGTTCCCATCATGTCCTCCCTCGGCATGGGCTATATCCTTTCGCTGCGGCAGGAGTGGACGCCAACTAACTTTTCCCTGGGCAACCTGCTCTATTCTTTGGCCCTGGCGCCCGGCGAGGAGCAGAAACTCATCGTGACCGAACGCGCCGACGCCTATACGATCAACGACGCCGAAACCTTAAGCGACCAAGCTTCAGAAACCTACCAATCCTCCCAGGCGGACGATACATCCGCGATATACAATAGCGCGATGCGCGAGCAAATCCATGCCAGCTCGGAGTATTACGGAAAGGAAAAAGGCACTGGAACAGGACTGATCCCCAGTCTTTATTGCAGCAGCAGCAAAACAACACTTAGCGGCTGGTCAACATCCAACCAGAACTACGCCAAGGATTTTTCCAGCAACTTTGCGGAGGCCTTTAACCAACAGATCCAGCGCTCGGCGCAGAATATGCGTAGCGCCAGCCGGACAGGCATTCGGATGGCCACGTCGGAAGAATCGCGCAGCGTGACAAGTAAGATCATCGCCAATAATAACCACTCCCATGCCCTGACCATGCAGTACTGGGAGGTCCTGCGGAACTACAGCATCAACACGAAGGTGGACGACGTGCAACTGGCTTGCTATATCCCCCTGAAGCCCGTTCGTTTCCTGCCGCCCGGCGCCAGGCAAGTCATACAGAGCAAAGACCTAGCCGTTTTAGTAACCGGCGGAACGACAGGCGACGACAAAAGTGCCTTCTATACCCGCTACGACACGCTGCTCCGCCATTATGACTCTATTCTTCCCTATATTCCTTCACAACACAGAAAGGGCCTGACCACGCTGAAAACCTTTGCCACGCACCCCGCGTGGAAGTTCCAAAAGAATTATCTGGACACCACTTTTGAGGTAACGTTAACGGTCAATGGCAGTTTTCTGCCTTACGACGACATGCAGGCGTATATCGTGCTGAAGGACGGCAGGCGCATACGAGGGCAGGGGATCATGACCGCTTATAACCTCGATAATCCAGCGTTTGTGCCGAAGGACCGTGACGGGGTCATCCAGTTATTGAAAACACTCAGAAATAATACCTGGAGCGGTTCCTATACCGCTACCTTCATGGTTCCTACCGCCGCCAGGGAGGAGTTCTCCCATCTCGAATTCGGACCTGCGGCAGCGGGTGCGTTCGCCTCGCTTGCGTCGGCTTCGCAAGGATTTTTCTCAACGGGGTCCTCTGCGACAAGCTCGGCGAGCTCGTATACCTTCATCAGTCACTACATGCCGCCTTTTCTGGCCGGATACGAGGCGAATCCTTCGAGCTTTCCAGATTTACTTGGGTTTGCCGAGAGAATTACCGGATTAATAAACGAGCAGTACAAGCTAAATACATATCGCCTCAACCAATCCGAACTTAGCCGGATCGGGCCGCCCCACTTGGCCAAAGTCCTTGTGGAGAGAGTCGATTCGGATCCGGAAATCCTGATCCAGCGGGAGGGGAATATCCCTCCGGCAAAGACCACCCTCCGCTTTGGTTTCGACAGTGTCATTCCTATGATGACCATGACGCAGCTCCAAT
>WRNN01000168.1 GCA_009776595.1 Clostridiales bacterium | reverse complement strand
CCGGAGGCGAAAGTCGTGCCTGTGATTTTCCATGACCAATACCCGCCGGCGGATCTGGCGAAGCTGCTGGACGCGCTGGATCCCTGGCTGAACGCCCATACCCTTCTTCTTGTATCTGTGGATTTCTCCCACCATCACAACAGAGAGGAAGCGGCGAATCTGGACAGGACGACGGCTTCGCTTCTTCAAAACGGGGATTGGCGCGGAATTGCCGCCCTCGACAGCAATTATCTGGACAGCTCAACGCTGGTGGCGGCTTTACTGCGCTATGGGCAGGCGAAAGGCTGGGAGGGGCCGGACATTGTCGCCCATACCAACAGCGGCTATCTGACCGGGGTCGGAAATCAGGAAGTCACCAGCTATTTCGTTTTGTCTTTCACAGAAGAGTAGAGGGGCGCGGGCATCCACCATCAGGCCGGCCTCTGTTCAGCGCCGACTATGGCGGCGCCGGCACATTTGCCCGTCACACATTTGCCCGGCGGCTTTACTTTGTCCGGTTGCTGTGCTATGATTTTGAGACAACCAACAAAAAAGGAGGAGGGTTATCCATGCTCAGCGTTAAGGAAAACTTTATGCGCGCTTTGCGCGGCGAAGTCCCGGCGTATATCCCCCGCTACAGCATTTTCTGGGGAATGCGCCCCTCATTTATGAACGGCGATCGTGTGGACGGCGTCGGCAAGGATATTTTTGGCGTCGAATGGACCAAGGAAGGCAGCGCTGTCGACGCGACGCTTCCCAAACCCGGCGATTTCATCCTGGAAGATATCCGCCAATGGCGCGACGTCATCAAATTCCCGGATTTCTCAGGCACGGATTGGGAGGCTGTAGCAAAGAAGGACCTCGAAAACGTCGATCCCGAGCTCCCCAGAGGGGGCGGCGCCTCCGCGGTGGGGTTCTTCCAGGCGCTTTATGTCCTTCATGGGCTTCACAAACGGCCTGATCGCCTGTCATGAAGAGCCGGAAGAAGTCAAAGCGCTGCTGAATTATCTCTGTGACGGCTTCCTGGGCGTGGCGGATAAATTTCTGTATTACTATAAACCGGATTACATAATGTTCGCCGACGACATCGCCCATGAGCGCAATCCCTTCGTCTCACTGGAGATGTTTCGGGACATCTTTGAGCCGGTGTGGCGGCGTTATATCACATTCTTTAAGGACAAAGGCTTCCTGGCCGTCCATCACAACTGCGGCCGCTTCGAAAGCTTCCTCGACGACGTGGTGGATATGGGCTTTAACGCCTGGGATCCGGCGCAAACCTCGAATGATCTGGTGGCGATCAAGAAAAAGTTCGGAAACAAGCTGATGATTTGCGGCGGCTTGGAGTCCAGGACCTTCCTGCCCCATCTGGACGTCAGCGAGGAACAGGTCCGCGGCATGGTCCGGAAATTGCTGGACGATTTGGCGCCGGGCGGCGGCTACGCCTTCATCGGCGGCGGCGCAATGGACGGCAGCCCGATTTCTGCCCAGCGCTGGGAATGGGTAAACGACGAATTCGACAAGCTGAAAGATACTTACTATAATTAAGCGGCTCAACGGGCCGCCAGCCGGTACTCCAAAGCTTCCGCCAGTGACGAAGCGCAGATGGCGTCTTCTTCGTTTAAATCCGCGATAGTCCTGGCCAACTGCAGCATACGATAATAGCCCCGGGCGGTCAGCTGGTGGTCCTCATAAGCTGATAACGCCCATTTTTTGCTGTCCGGGGTCAATTGACTGCGAAGGCTTTCCAGGTCGCGGGCTTCTTTTCTCTCATCTTCCTGCCTTTTGCGCCAAACCTGCGCTACCCTGTCCGCCACCGTACGCGAGTCTTCACCGGAGGGGCTGTGATCCGTCAGGTTTTCCGCTTCCAGCCGCGGAACCTGGACAACCATATCCATCCTGTCGAGAAGCGGTCCGGAGAAACGGTTCTGATATCGGCGGATTTCGTAGTCGAGGCATTTGCATTTGGGCGGGTATTCTCCGAAATACCCGCAGGGGCAAGGGTTTGCGCTGGCGACCAGCTGGATTCTGGCCGGCAGATGGATGCTGCCCCAGGCGCGGGAAAGGGTGACGCAGCCTTCTTCGAGCGGCTGACGGAGGCTTTCGAGGCAGTTTCTGTCCATCTCCGGCAATTCGTCGATGAACAGGACCCCGCGATGGGCCAAACTGACTTCGCCTGGNCGAAAAGGGACGCCGCCGCCGAGGAGGCCGGCTTTNGTNACGCCTGCGTGAGGGCTGCGAAAAGGCCGCTGCCCAATCCAGGGCGTATCCGCGCTCAGAAGGCCCGCCGCGCTATAAATGCGATTGACTTCCAGCATTTCGTCCTCCCGCATCGGCGGAAGGATCCCCTGGAGACAGCGGGCCAAAAGGCTCTTTCCGCTGCCGGGCGGACCCAGCAGCAGCAGGTGATGCCCGCCTGCCGCCGCCAGCTCAAGGGCCCTTTTGGCTTTATGCTGCCCTTTCACCATGCGCAAATCCCACAGGGGATCCATGTTTTGCGAAGGGATCCCTTCCGGCCTATGATGGGGGTCCTGTGCTGTTTGCTTATCTCCCGAGAAAGCGTCACGCGAATCCCGCTCCCCGCGCAAGGCCTTTCCCCGCCGGGCGATACGAATCATTCGCTGTATTTCATCCGTATCTCTCAGCTGTGCCAGAGAATGTAAAGCCAATACCTTGCCTGTGCCGCGCAGGGCCTCTTCCCGGTTGTCCGCCGGCGTCGCCAGCACTTTATCCGGCCATTGCTCCATGGCCAAGGCGGCGGCAAGTATCCCTCTGGAGCTGCGGAGGCTGCCGTCCAACGAGAGTTCTCCGGCAAATACCAGTTCTTCCGTATCCAAGTCCGGAAGCTGACCGGAGGCTTTCAACAAGCTTACCGCGACAGCCAAATCCAAGCCGGATCCCTCTTTGCGAATATGCGCGGGCGCCAGATTGATCAGCATCCTGCGCGCCGGCCACTGGTAGCCCGAGTTCACGATCGCGGAACGAACCCGTTCGCGGCTTTCCCGTAGTACCGCGTCCGGCAGGCCGACGACCGTCAAATCCGGCAAGCCCTGATACACGCCGGCTTCGACTTCCACCGGCAAGGCGTCCAGGCCTTGTAAAGTAAAGGCGCATACTTTAGCGATCATCCTCTTTCCTCCTGTCCGATATGGGCTGGCGCTAACAAGTAATATATACCATATATGACATAAAATAGCATATCATACTATGCAGTTCCGCGCAACAGATTTTTATTATCAGGTTACAGTTCAGTGTCGGCGCAGAAGGTGGCGGGCGGCATGTTTGTCCAGGCTACGGTAGGAACATGAAGAAGTGAAACACAGGCTTGGCTGCCAATGAAGCCGTAGGGCCACCCGGGAGGGGGTCCAGGCGAAGGTCCTTCAAGGAGCTGGTGGGCGATACATCGGAAGGACGTTGAGCCGTTAGGCTTAATAACCTGAAAGCATGATGTTGAACTCGAATGTGACGTGTAGCCGGGCAAATGTGCCGCCCGCCACTATAGCCGACACTGAACTGTAACCGGCATGTTTGCACAGGCTGCGGTAGGAACATGAATCTATTGCACCCGGAATAATTAAAGAGTATACTTAATCTGGAAATGGAGTGATTCTGTGACCGGAGATATGGTTATCAGGGGCTTGCTTTATTTTATGATCTATTCTTTTTTCGGATGGATCATGGAATTCTGTTATGAAGGAGTCCGGTCAGGACAATGGATAAACCGGGGCGTGCTCTATGGACCTTTTCTTCCGGTTTTTGGCGCCGGCAGTGTTGTGCTCTTGTCTATTCGCTTACTCTATCCGCGCTATCCGCTGCTCTTATTCTTTCCTTCGCTGATCCTGTTCCCCCTGCTGCAGTACCTGGCGGAACTGATTCTTGAAAAGGCTTTTCAGATTCGATGGGCAGAGCGTACCGGGCTGCCATTCTTCACGCTGTCCGGTAAAACAGGCATTCCGCGCACGATATACCGGAGTATCTGTGCTACNGCTTTGCTGACATGGATGCATCCCTTGCTCTCGGCGGCTTTGTATCAGGCGAATATTCGTTTGTTATGGGCTGTAGCCTTCTTGTGCGCCTTGTATATGGCTNTCGANCTTCGTATTTCCTTCCGGCGTATTATCAAGTTTCGCAAGACGATGCTGCAACTGATAGAAACAGGCAAACGGGTTTACAAAAAGAACTACCCGAAACCGGAGGACGATACCAAAAGAAGCATAAAGTATGAGACGGATACAGAGGCCAGCCTGCAGGAGTGGCGGCGGAAGGTCGAAGAAGCCAGAAGCCTCTATCACGAAGGCCGGATTGCCACATATGAAGATTTTCTGCATACCGTCGAGCAGGCCAACGCAGACCTTCGCCTGGTCCTGCGGATGCATAAAGAAGAAATGGTGGATGGCGTCAACGCGCGGGAATTGCGTATCCGGGTGTTTGAAGAAGGCTTGCGCGAAGAAATCCTTAAGCTATTTACGAAGATGAAGAAAAACGGCGAATACCGGTCCCTGGACCGCCTGATTCGGGCCTTTCCCGACGTCGGGCCTTCAACGGGAAATCCCGCTGCAGCCGCCCAAATAGACAAACGCGCTTCCTCCAAGAAAGCAAAACCCCTGCCCGCGGCCGGCAGCCGGCCGGCGCAGCCCCCTGCCGAAGACGTCAGCGTGCAGGTTTGGCTGGAGATCAAGCAATGCATTTATAAAACAGAGCCGGGCTATACAGACCGTTAAGCTAAGATCTTGAACAG
>WRNN01000167.1 GCA_009776595.1 Clostridiales bacterium | reverse complement strand
GACAACATTTCTGACCGTTATATGCACCTGCTCCACATTAATGCCGCATAAGACCAAAATCCTGTCCTGTAATAGCCTGCCAATATCCTCTGTTATACGNGGTATGGATTCTGTGATACGGACGCTCAGCTCCATACCGACCGTTGCGTTGCCCTTCTTCACATTCACATGTACTTTCGTGACCTGGACGACGCCCCCTATGCCTGACGACAGAAATGTTACCATTTGATTCAGCGCCTGATTGGTGATCACCAGTTTGCCGATGGTACTGAATTTGGGTTGAATGATCGTTTTTTCGCCTTGTTTGTTTCCGGACTTGATCTGCATCAGATACCGGATCGGCCGCATCAGATACCCCTGAAGAGCTTCTTTCACTTCGACCACAGGGACAGGGATAACATGCATCCCATAGGTTTCCCGCAGTTCCATCGCCGTAGCGATCTCTCCNGGCGTNGATACTTCATCGATAAAGAAATAACGGCANGGCCTCGGTATATCCAAGGCGTCGGCGATTCTGTCCGTCATCTTAATCGACGTACCCAAAATCATCAATTTCTCGGTTCCGGCTTCTCCTAATGCCTTTTTCACTTCTGACCGGTGTTCTTCGTGAACAAAAACAGCCCGTTTGACGGCGCCTATCGTCGTTTTCTCGCCTTTGGCGGATGATCCGGCAAGACGCTGCCCGTCACGGATCAACAAGCCGTCGTCAATCAACGTGTCTATTCCGTTTTCGAATGCTACGGTCATCGCCTGGTGGCTCTTGCCTGTCCCGGATGGCCCGACCAGCGCATAAACCTCCATCATCCCTGTCCCTCCGCGTTCATCACGGGTCTGAATCCTCTGCTGAACGAAGATTCGCTCAATCGGAATGCCTGCATTCCCGAAGGCATTTGCGCCCATGTCATTTATATGTACCCGGCAGCTGTTTAAGCCCGGATTTCTTCGTTGATCGCCTGGCACTCTTTGCACAGGCCATAGTATTCGAGGCGGTGGCCGGTTATCAGAAAACCGCTCGCGGCCCTGGCTTTCGTCTCCACCGACTTAATCGCCGGCATGGGAAGGTCATAGACGTTACCGCAGTAAGTGCAGCAAAAATGATAATGATTATCATTCCTGCCGTCGAAACGGCTTTGCGTACTGCCATAATTCAGCTCCAGGATTTCACCGTTATCCCTCAATTGATTCAGGTTACGGTATACCGTGCCCAAAGATATCCCGGGGATTTTTTTTCTTGCTTCCTGATAAAGCCACTCCGCCGTGGGATGACTCTCCACAGAGCGAAGTATATCCCGGATCGTCGCCTTCTGCCTGGTCATCCGCTGGTTTTTTTTCACTTGAATCACCTTTGCTTCCTTTTTTTCCATTTTGGCACAATGGAAAGTTTCTCATAATCTGATTTTAGCATGCCCAAAAAGAAGATATTTACATATTTACCATCTACAAAAGCCTGGTTTCGCAGATGGCCCTCGGGTTTGTAACCAAACTTCAAGGCATTCTGTAAGCCGTAGGGCTGCGTTTCCATAATCCGCATATAAGTCTTTTGCAAGCCTAAATCATAATACGCGAGATCTAAAAGCACAATGAGCAAATCCAAGCCGAAACCGGCCAGCCGCATATCCTTCTCCCCGATCCCCAACAAAAGCTCGGCATTCCCGTTGAGCCTGTCGATGTGACGCAAGCAGCAAACACCGATCGGCTTCAGGTCCCGCTCCCGCAATACCAAAAAGACAATCTTCGTCAAACGGGGATCATAGATACCTTTCCCGGACTGGGCTATTTCATCCAGGATCGAATCCAGCGCAATGCTGTCGTAGGCGTCATAAGCCTGGCGAAAATCCTTGTCCATATACCATTTTTGTAAAATCTCCGCG
This sequence comes from Clostridiales bacterium, assembly GCA_009776595.1. GTDB lineage: Bacteria > Bacillota > Peptococcia > DRI-13 > UBA5745 > WRMS01. Next base: position 2,843 of record WRNN01000167.1, on the reverse strand, counting down.
TCGCCCACCTCCAGCGCGCGCAGGATTACTTTTCTTCCCTTAAGCAATTGCCTACCTCCATCATATCATATGCGGTTCAACAATCAGCGTCTGCTGACGGGGATAAGGATCAGCCCGGATAAAATTTTTGGCGCAAAAAAAGTGGATTTTTCCGGCATAACGATACGGGGGTCGGCCAAGCCGGCGTCCGCAACCCCCATCAGCTCTTCCGGGCTTACCGGGTGCAGGGCGACAGCCAGGTCGTAAGTTCCCTCATCCACTACCTCCTGCATTCGGGACAAATCCTGTTCGGGATAATAGTCAAACCACAGGCTGTCCATGATCTGCTCATGGCTCAGCCCTAAAAGCGGATACAGCGTGTCCTCCAATATATAGCAATCCAGGCGACGGATGACGTCGTCCTCATTCACCTGCCCAACCCGATACTGCCAGCATCCTTCCNTGGTATANATCGCAAAGGAATGCCGTTCAGGCGTTGCAAAAGCCGATAGCGGCGCCGCAGAGATTTTCTCCCTGACCTGCCCAAAGGGAATCGTGGACCGGATAACCCTGTTATAGGCTTGGATCCGGGCTTGTCCGGCGGAGCAGATATAAGCGATGCAGCGATCCAAGCCCATCAGGAGGGCACTGTGATACCGGTGGTGACCGTCGGCAATGTAAAGCGGCTCTGTGGCGACGGTTTCCTTTAATTTCTGCCCAAGCGCGCTGCTTTCCTTTACCTTAAAGATCCTGTTCTGAATGCCGGAAAGCTCCGACTCTTCCTGAAAGTCGGAGGTAAAGCTGTATAGCGGAACGGTATTTTCGCAAATCTCATCCAGCAAAGAATCCAGGGGCGCTTTGGTAAGAAGCCATATCGGCTCTGTTACATAGCCGGTCTCTTCCATGAGCGCTATTCTGCCCCTGACTTTTTCTTCAAAGGTCTTTTCATGACGGATGACTGTCTTTGCTTCATAAGGCAACACTTCCGGGGCCGCCAAAACCCCCCTGCGGCGCTGATCGCCGTAGCGCTGCTCATAAATATAGAAACCGGATTCGGAATCTTCGATCAGGACGCCGTCTTTCAACAACTGATCCAAAGCGGCTGCCGGCGTTTCACCCAAAGTGACATGGTATAGCGAATACGGATTCTTTTGCAGCAGGGCTTCCAGGGGGCTGTGGGGCTTGATCACGTCGAAAGGGGGACAAGTGACTTTATCCGGCCAATCCTTTCCCGGTCTGTATCCTGACAATCCAAAAATTTTCGCCAATCTGATCCGCCTCCTTCTGATTCCGTCTCTCATTTTATCATTTTCCCGCGATGATGGAAAGAGTCAAAAAAACAGCTATTGCTTTGTCGCCACACTTTGATATAATAGAAAAAAACATTCATTCGAATGCGTGAAGACAGGAGGTATGGAAATGATTACCAAAGACATGAGTATTACGGATATCGTTTTTGATTATCCGGAAGTAATGCCGGTCTTCCAAAAGTACGGCATGGGTTGCATCGGTTGTATGGCTGCCCGTTTTGAAGATCTGAACCAGGGCGCGGAAGTGCATGGCATCGATGCCGATCAATTGGTCGCCGACTTAAACGCAGCTGTCGATGTTGACAATCCGAATGTCTGATATAAGAAAATATCCATTTACGAAAAAGAGGGGGCTAAAGCCCCCTCTTCGCTATGCTGATCCTGTGCTGAACGAAGATTCGTTCAAGCGTCGCTGAACTCAAATTCCATGGGGCCGATGACGACCGTATCGCCGTCGGCTGCCCCCGCTTCCCGCAAGACACGATCCGCATCCATAGAGCGCAATATCCTGAGCAGGCGATTGACCGCCGCTTCATTCGTAAAATTCGTCCGCTGGATCTGACGTTTCACTTCNNTGCCGGTCAGGATCCAATATTCGTTCTCCCGCTTCGCGGAGATGACCGGTTCGTCATCCGTTTCCAGCCGGGTAATCTTGATTTCATCCGTCGCGACGACGGGAATATTCGTCTGTTCCGCTAACAGCTTCCCCGCTTCCCGCACCAAACGCTGACAGCCTTGTCCGGTTGCGGCGGAGAGCTCGACAATCGGATACCGCCCCTCCAACCTGGCGCGCAGTCTTGCCAGGTTTTCTTCGGCTTGCGGCAGATCCATTTTATTGGCGGCGATGATCTGGGGCATGCGGCTCAGTTTGGGATTGTAGATCTCCAGTTCTTTATTGACCGCGTCAAAGTCTTCCAAAGGGTCCCGTCCTTCATATCCGGAAATGTCCAGTACGTGGACCAAAACCTTCGTCCGCTCCACATGGCGGAGAAAGCGGTGTCCCAGGCCAGCGCCTTCCCCGGCGCCTTCAATCAGCCCGGGGATATCCGCCATGACAAAGCTTTCTTCCTCCCCGAGCCGGACGACGCCCAAATTCGGGTCGATGGTGGTGAAGGGATAATTGGCGATTTTCGGCTTTGCCGCGGAAACCACAGAAATAATCGTCGACTTGCCCACATTCGGGAAACCGATAAGCCCTACATCCGCCAACAGCTTGAGTTCCAGTATCAGCCAGCCTTCTTCGCCAAGTTCGCCATTGTCCGCTACCTGCGGGGCGCGGTTGACCGATGATACAAAACGGGCATTGCCTTTACCGCCCCGGCCGCCTTTTGCCACAACCAGCCTCTGGCGATGAAAGAGCAGCTCCCCGACTACCGTTTCATCCTCTTTTTTCACAATCGTACCCACGGGCGCCTTGATGCTTAGATCGCCGCCGGCCGCCCCGTGCATATTTTTACTTTTGCCGGCTTCTCCTGACGGCGCGTGTAAATGCTTTTGATAGCGAAAATCCACCAGTGTCCGGAGCCCTTCGTCCGCCACAAACACCACATTACC
>WRNN01000166.1 GCA_009776595.1 Clostridiales bacterium | reverse complement strand
GTTTACTGTTGGAGCGATAGAATGGTGACGCCGTCCCCTCCCTCATTATGCGCGCCTTGCCTTGCGCTTGCTACAAAGGGATGGTTTGCCGCCAGGTCGCGTATCGCTTTTCGCAGGGCGCCCGTACCTTTGCCATGTATAATGCTGATTTGCGGCAGTCCTGCCAAATAGGCGTCGTCCAGGTATTTTTCCGCCTCCAGTATAGCTTCTTCNACCAGCTTGCCCCGTAAATCCATCTCGGCGCTGATGGTTTTTGCCTTCGCCGCNCCGAGGGAACCGGNGCCTGTCTTATATCCGGCAATCTCTGTCGCCGGGCTTTCCTGCAGGAGCTCCATCTCGCTGCGTTTCACCGTGAGCTTGATGATGCCCGCCTGCACGGTTAACTCTCCCTGGCTGTTTGCTCCGGTTAATACCTGGCCTTTCTGTTTCAGTTTTCGCAGAAAAACCATATCCCCCGGTTTCAGTTCTCCCGTCTGATGTTGCTGTGCCGTGTCCCGGGATTCCATCTTATCATAGAGCTGGTTTTCGTGTTTCCTCAGGCTTTCCCGAATGCCTTGCGCCGCCTTCTCGTTCCATTCCCGGTATCCGGCCTTCTGCATCTCCCGGATTTCTTTAAGCAGCGCTTCGCTTTCCTTTCGCGCCTGTGTCACCAGCTCCAGCGCCTCATTCTGCGCTTTATCCAGCATGGAGGCAATCCGGCTTTTCGTATCCGCTTCCTTCCTCTCGATCCAGGCCAGCGTATCGGCAGCCTGCTTTCGCAGGGCAGCCGCCTCCCTGCGTTCATTCTCTGTGTGTATCTGGCTGGTTTCCAAATCGCGGATTAAGCTGGCGGCGCGGGCTTCTTCCTTGGACTGATACGCTTTCGCGCTCTCGATGATATCCGGATGCAGCCCAAGCCGCAAGGAGATTTCGAAAGCGTTGCTCCGTCCGGGTATGCCCATCATCAGGCGATAGGTTGGCCTCAAAGTCTCCACATCAAACTCAACGCTGGCATTCTCCACCCTGTCATGGCTGGAAGCAAAACTCTTGAGTTCGCTGTAGTGGGTAGTCGCCACAATCTTCGCCTGTTTATACAACAAATCTTCGATAACCGCCATGCCCAGAGAAGCGCCTTCCGCGGGATCGGTACCCGCGCCAAGTTCGTCGAGAAGCACAAGGCTGTCTCCGTCCGCTTTTTCTGTAATCGAGATGATATTGTTCATATGCGAAGAAAAGGTGCTCAGGGATTGCTCTATACTTTGCTCATCGCCGATATCGGCGAATATCTGCCGAAATACGGCAATCTCCGTATCGTCTTCCGCCGGTATATGCAAACCGGCCTGCGCCATGAGCGTAAGCAGCCCGATGGTCTTCAGGAGTACCGTCTTACCGCCCGTATTCGGCCCGGTGACAACGATGGCGTCGAAATCCAGGCCCAGCTCTACCGTCACCGGAACGACTTTGCCGGGGATCATCGGATGCCGTGCCTTCTTCAGCGAGATGCGGCCGCCGCCATTCATGATCGGCAGCCTCCAATCCTTAGCCGTGCTCAGCTTGCCTTTCGCCATCGCAAAATCTATCTGCGTCAGGCTTTCCCTGATCTCCGCCAGTTGGCTGCCGCAGGCCTTGACCTGTTCCGTCAGCTGCCGGAGTATACGGATGACTTCCGCTCTCTCCTCAATCTCACACTGGTGGGTCTCGTTGTTGATTTCTACAATCTGCAGCGGTTCGATAAAGACCGTTGCGCCGCTTCCGGACTGATCATGCACAATACCCGGCACCTGCTGGCGGAATTCCGCTCTGACCGGCAGGACATACCTGTCTCCCCGGATGGAAATGATCGGATCCTGCAGATACTTCGCAAAGTCCGGATTGCGTACCATGGACTCCAGCTTTTCTTTCGCTTTCCCTTGCAGGGAGCGAAGCTTCGTACGCAGCCGGTAGAGTTCCTGCGACGCTTTATCCGCCACTTCTCCCTCGTTGGTGATCTTACGGCTGATATCGCTTTCGAGGGAAGGCAGGGAATGCAGCCCGTATCCCATCTGTTTTATGACGGGAAAGGGTAACTCCGGATCCTTAAGAAACTCGCGTATCCGGTCCGACGCCCTCAGCGTATCCAGGATAAGCAGGAATTCCGGACTGTCGATGATCCCGTCCATGGCTGCTTTTTTTTCCATTGCCCGCAGATCATGNACCCCGCCCAGCGAAAACATGGGATACAGGCGCTGCAGATCCTTCGCCTCCGTCGTCTCGGCAAGAGCCTGATGGATTGCGGATAAAGACTTCATGGGCGTGAGTTCGCCGGCTCTTTCTTTACCGGTGATTGTCGAAGCCGAATCTCTGAGCATATCCACAATTCCGGGATATTCCAGCTTTGCTAAGACCCGTTCGTCCATGTGTTTCCCGCTCCGATCAATACCTCGCCGATGAAGGCCAGCCTGAGGACCTGTAGATCCTGCTGTTCGATGCTTTGCTTTCCTTGGTTCACTCTCCGGTCTGTGCGCCCTGCGGGCTCCTGTTTTTGGGTATGCTCCTGTTTAACCGGCTGGAGAAATTCCCGATAGCGAAGAGAAAGCTCATGCAGCATATCGCTATGGACGCCCAAGACGGTCGAACATTTGTTCCCTTTCTCCAAAAGCTCCCGAAAAACCACAGGACCATGCTTGCTGAAAAGTACCGCTCCCTCTTCTCCCAGATCTTCGTCTTCCGTAAGCCTAAGTTTCCTCTCATCCGCAAGAGACGCAAATGCATCCCGGATCTTCTTCTCCGGATATACATAGATATAATCGATATGACTGCCGGCCAGCGACTTGGAGAGCCTGCCATAGTTTTTTCCCTCCGAGGCGACAAAATAAAGCAGCGTACGGTTATCGGTCAGCCACTTCGCCGTCCTTTCCATCCATTGCAGATGCAGCGTGCTGTGCTCCATTTCTTCCGTTTCATCAAGGAAACAGAGCTCCTCGACCATAGGGTCCGCTATCGTGCCCAAGCGTTCAACCGAGGCATAAAACAGCTGTCCGACGGATTTCCGGTTTCCCCGTATAACGCCGTAGTAGGTAACGGGCCACAGGGAAATATCCGCCGCGCCGCTTTCCTCATTCAACACTCGCTGTGCGGCTTCCGTGAGGCTCTCCCCTTCTTTTTTCCGCCCAAGGGGAAACTCGATCGAAGCCTGTCCTTTATGGCGTAAAAAGAGCCATTTTCCCCGATATTGAGGAACAATCGCCACGCGATCGGTATTCGGCGGTTCATTACTTGGATAAAATAGCATTTCTCCTCCACTTTGCTTTTGTTACTGCTTGTCCAGGATGTTGACTATGGCTTCATAGTCTTTTCGAATCCGCAGATACTCGTCCGCGAGACGAAAGGCGGTGAGAATCGCCAGATTCTTAGCGGATAAGGAAGGATACTGGGCATTCATGAGATCAAACTGCTCTTGCAGGAAGGCGCTTATCTTCCGAATGTCATCTTCCTGGGAATCCCCCTTAACCGTGAAAATCTCTCCCATCAGTTCGACCTGGATCCGGCCTTGATCATACGGCATCATATCGTTCCTCTCTTTACAACAGGCGCCTGCTCATCAGGAATATCTTTTACCCAGGGATCTTCATTTTTACGCCAAACCTCCAGCCAGCCTTCCGACTGACGGACCAGATCTTCACCCATGTTCAGCATTACGCCGTCTTTCTTAAGCATGGCCTGCAATTCATTGACCGGTACTTCCGCAGCGCCGGAAGCATAAATCGCAGCCGCGCTTCCCGCCGCCTGGCCCGTTAACGCGCAGGCCGGGATCGGCCTGGTAATCTCCCATCCGTGGCCATTCGCGGAAGAAATGATACGACCGGAAGCAAAGACATTCTTCACTTGTTTGGATATCAGCGTTCCGAAAGGGATTTCGTATACCGGCTCCGGGATATTCCATATGCCCGTGCAGCCGATACTGTCAGGGAAATGCCGTCCGGCGTCTTCCGTGCGCAGCGTATGTTCCCCCTTGATCCTGCGGGTTGTGCGAAATTGCGCCTGACTCGGAAACGAACTATAGGACAAACCGGGATCCTCCTGCATTCTCTCCAGCGCCATCCCGCGGCTCCTTACCAGGAATTCTGTCACCGCGCGCGCGTCTGTGCCTTTAAATCGCGGCAGTTCCGGCGGGATATCGGTGCCGTTATAATTGCCAATCGCCATTACTTTGATAAACTTCGAACCGGCGCCGCCGAGGGGAAACGCCCGCTTGTCGCTGTTTGACTGGTAATATGCCCAGTAGGTAAGATGGTTTGTCTGCTCGACACAATCCGCCCCCGCCTGATACAGTACGTCCGCGTCTCCGGAGGCGTCTACTACCGCTTTGCAGCGGTAAGCCTGCCTGCCGGATTTATTCTCNACAATAACCGCTTGACAGCAGCCGTCCTTCATCTCCACATCGCAGAAAACGGTATCCAGCAGAACATCGACCTTCTCTTCCCGCATCAGTTCGTCCAGCGCCATAACAAAAGCCGGGGCGTTGAATACCGTCCTGTAGCGTTCTTTAGTTTCTACACTCCATGGTCCGCCGCGCCATACCTCCGGCAGGTTGTCATACCCGTACTTGATAGAGACGTAGAGCAATTCCTCAGAGATGCCGCTGATGATTTTATGCCCCCTGCCGTCGCAGAGGGGCAGGTACACGATGACCAGCCCGGCTGTAGCCAGACCGCCAAGAACGGTTGTTTTCTCAATCAATAAGACGCTGGAATTATTTCT
>WRNN01000165.1 GCA_009776595.1 Clostridiales bacterium | reverse complement strand
GAATTTTATCAGTTCAGAAATATTGGACTGGGCAACAGCGTCCTGATAGACAGAAATGGCAATGTAAAGCTGGTTGTCGAGTATGAGGTTCTATATACGTTCGGCGGGCTGCCCTTGCCATTCAAGCCGACGATCAGGATCACGCAGACCGTCGTGACGAAGGCGTGGCTCAATGGAAGCGGAAAGGGTTATTGGTAATGACGACAATAAAAATTAAGCTGATATTACCATACATCGGCATTCCGATTGCCGCAGCGGTGCTGCTACTCTTGCGGGCGGGGCGTATAGATCCTTTTATTACGCTCCGGCACGGGATACTTATTGTGTTCAGTTATATTGCTGCTGTTCTTGATATCAAGGTGAAGAGGATTCCAAACAGCCTCGTGCTGGCCATGCTTGCAGCGTGGGTTCTTATAATGACGCCGAGACTATTTTTTGATATTGATACGGCAATAGCATTGTTGGCGGATTCCGCTCTTGGTTTTGCTGTCGGAGGTGGGATATTTCTGCTCGTCTATATTATCAGTCGTAAAGGGCTTGGCGGAGGCGACGTTAAATTCATGGCGGTTGCCGGGCTGTATTCAGGGCTTGCCGGGATACTACCCGCAATGCTCATCGGGACGGTTTTCGCCGCGCTTGTCGGTTTCCTGCTGATATTGCTCAAAAGGATAGGCCGCAAAGATACGATGCCGCTCGCGCCATTCCTGTTTATAGGTATTTTGGTAACAGTCTATTTACTGTGAGGAGGCTGGAGAATTGAAACGCGCGAAACGTATTATGATCGGCGCCGTTTGCCTTGCACTGCTGCTTATATCGTGGGTAATAGCAGTAACCTCAAAGTCGGCGGCTGAGAAACAGATCGAACTTATGGAACAAGCCGCCGCGCTGGTAGACGACGGAATATACGTTCGTGCCGTGCCGCTGCTTGAAGAAGCCGCAGGCTATAGCGCAACATACACAATGGCGGCTGAGGAGGCATTGAAGAAAGCCTATCTCGCGCTGATTGACACGCGAGGGTATAAAAGGAAATACATGGACCTGCTAGATCTGCAAATGAAACGTGACGACGCGTGTCCGGAAGTATTTGCCGAGGCTGCGAACTACTATCTGGAAACATCAAAAATACCTGAAGCCTTAGCAATCCTCAAAACAGGAATTGAAAAAACCGGCAGCGAATGCTTGATCGCGTTATACGAAAACAATCGATATGCCTTTGAAATGACCCGAACCTCCTATGATAATGTAACTGCCATATATGGTTCGACNGTCCAGGTACGGCAGGATGGGCTTTGGGGGCTTGCGGGCGCGGACGGCATTCTGCTCATTCCATGCGAATACGAAAAAATCAGCACATACAGCGTTGACCGGGCTATCGTGAAAAAAGACAATGAGATTTACGCCGTGAACATAGATAACAATCGCATAGCGATGCTCCACGAACCCGTTGCTGATTTCGGCAACTTCGCAGGTGATCGCATACCGCTCCTGATTGATGGCGGATGGCGGCGGGCGACAGGTGAATTCATTATTGGAGCTACTTCGTTCGAGCAGCTTGGGATGTACTCAGGTGGTTACGCCGCAGCAAAAATTGACGGCAAATGGGGCGTCGTCGATTCGGCGCTTGGGTGGATAGTCCCCGCAGAATATGACCTCATAATACAAGACGAGCTCGGCCGCTGCTACGCGCAGGGCGCCGTTTTCGCGCAAATACGCGATACTGTCTATTTATTCGTCGATGGCCTGCAAGTCGGCGGTATATATGAGGATGCTAAACCGTTTTCAAATGAAGGATATGCCGCAGTGAAAAAGAATGGTAAATGGGGTTTCATTGATACCGACGGGACGGCGGTAATTGGCTTTGAGTTCGATGAGGCGCTTTCCTTCGGCCAGCACTTGGCTGCCGTTAAACAAGGTGAGTATTGGGGGTATGTCGGCATAGGCGGGAATATTGTTATAGAACCAATATTCCTTGAAGCAAAGAGTTTTTCAAATGGGAGCGCTCCTGTATTAACAGAGCGTGGTTGGCAATTCATTACATTACTTGAGTACAAGAGGGAGGTAATCTTATGATTTATGAAATTCAAAGCAAAAACGATATTATTGCGGGGTCTTCGCTAATAATTAAGATCCCCGAAGAAGACCTGGATCAAAAGGCGCTATATACGATCCAGGAGGATAGGCCGGCCTTCTTGCTCCCGTTTCGGCACAGGGCAATAGATGGTCAGATTGAGTTTGTATATCAGATAGGCGCGCAAAGCAAACCGCAATATCTCGCCGGCGTCCGTAATCCCAAAGAGTATGCCGAGCTATGGTCCGGCGTGCTTAACCCCCTGTTTGACTGCGGCGACTGGTTCTTGCGTCCGTATTCTTTTGTCCTTGACATAAACCATCTGTACTGTGACAAGAATAATAACTCAGTGAGCTATGTATATATCCCATCAAGAAGGGATTGCTCTGATTATTTCGCTCTCAAGGAGATGGCTGCCGAGTTTTCGAGGCAGATCACGGTTAACGTCGCCGATCTGGAAAATAAGGTGCTACGCGCGATAATGCTCGATTTCAATCCGAAAGCTTTTCTGCAGATGTTGAAAGCTTATAACTCCGTGAGCGCTTCTCCCATATCTTTCCCTATACAGGATCAGCGGCGTAACTATGAGCAAAAAGCGCTGCCAATGCCGGAAGAGACCTTCCCGAAACAAGAAGATCTCTCCATGCAGAACCTGAACATATCAAAGCAGCGGGACAACCCGTCAGGCGTTTCCGGCGATATAATAATAGATATTCCCACAGAATGCAAGCCGGCGAAAAAGAATAAGAAAAACTTAACAGGTAAGGGATCATCACGCGCTAAAAAAGATAAACAGCCAAAAAGGAGTAAACGCGCTAACGGCTTATTCGAGAATAAAGCGGAAATAAAGCAGGATATGATTATTGGCGCCGCCCCTGCTCAGTACAGCACTGTGATAACTGCGCCGCAACAATCGGCGCCTCTTCTGCCGCAGTATTATGATGAATCGCACCGATGCTTTTCGCAGGACGAGACGCCGCCTTCCGATGTAACGCAAAATATTTCGTTTGACGTGAACGGAGTATGGATGCGTCTTATTGGTAATGCGTCTTTGCCTCCAGCCATAGATATTGCGATAGCGGATGGAGAGGTCTTCACTGTAGGGCGATACGATATTGCCACAGGCAGGCGTCAGTCTGATTTTGAGTTTGATAGGAAAACGAAAGCTGTCAGCCGCCGGCATGCCGCGATAGAGCGCCGCCCGGATGGATACAGCCTCATCGATCTGTCGTCAAGCGCAGGTACGTTTATTGATGGGCAAAAGCTTCCGCCCAATACCCCGTGCAGGCTTCAATCCGGCTGCCGCGTGTCGTTTGGCAATTGTGGCGCAGATTATATTTGGGAACAAGCCGTATGAATACGCCTTCTATATCCGATAATTCATACCGCGTCATATCCCGGATCGGCGCCGGCGGCAGCGGGACTGTTTATAAAGCCTGGCATACGCGCCTACAAAAGCATGTTGTGATCAAGGAANTCAAACACNGCATGTCCGACAACGCGCAAACATATCGNAATGAGGTCGAAGCTCTGAAAAACATCAAGAACCCATATCTGCCGCAAGTGTATGATTTCATTGTGCAAAGCTGTTGCACGTTCACCGTAATGGAATATATCGGCGGAGAGAGTTTTGATATTTTGCTAGAGCGGGGAGAGAATTTCAGTCAATTTGAAGTAATAAAATGGTACGGCCAGCTCGCGTCAGCACTGGAATCTCTCCATAGTCAAAACATCTGCCATCGAGACATAAAACCCGCGAACATAATGCTCACGCCGGGCAGGGATATATGTCTGATCGACTTTAACACTGCGTTTATCAAAGGAGGCGCCGCGCGGTTCATCAGCCGAAGTTTCGGATATGCTTCGCCGGAGCAATATAAAGTATTCGAGCGGTTTGAGCGCGGCCACTGCGCGGTCGTGGAAACGCTTACTCCTGACTGCATTTCAATTGTGTGCGCCGACAACGGCGATAAGACCGAACTGTCTGACAATAAAACTGAATTATCAGATGGTGGCGGTCAGTCTTTTGATGAGTTTATTACGCATCATTCGGTTCATGTCCCCTGCCCCGCAATCACTAATCCTTGGTCTCAGACCCCTGATCCCTCAAGCATTTCGCGCCCAATAGACTGGAAGCGCTCCGATATATACAGTCTTGGCGCCACGATGTACCACATTCTGACAGGAGAGCGTCCGCAGAAACGGGCGGAGGATGTTGCAGCTTTATCAGAGCTTGGGCGCTTTGATATTGATCTGGCGTATATCATCGAACGGTCCATGCAGCCGTCGCCATCAGAGCGATTCACTTCCGCAGCAGCATTGGCTGACGCGATACGCTGTCTGCAAAGGCAGGACCAGATGACCGAAATGAACACGGCGGCAGGAAAAACACTCTTGTTCAGCGCTCTTGCCGGGATATGCGGCGCGGCTTCCGCTACATTCATCATTCAATCCGCGCTTTTCGGAAACCGCCACAACCGGCGATACAGATAATTCAAATTCATCGAAAAAGCGCGGCTGAGCCGCGCTTCGTTTCATTTCCATTACTTTATCTGCGGCCGCCACCGCCGCCAGAGAAACCTCCGCCGCCACCGCCACTGCCGCCGCCAGAAAAACCTCCACCTCCGCCGCCGCCGAATCCGCCGAATCCGCCGCCGGAATGCCCTCCGCCGGAACTGCCACCGAAACCGCCGAAGCCGCCACC
>WRNN01000164.1 GCA_009776595.1 Clostridiales bacterium | reverse complement strand
CTTCCTGCGTCCGAGGCCCACAGCCTCAAGCTGGACGCAGCCGCCTACGGCATATGAAGAGACGGCCGAGGCGATACTGTGGCGCGTAATGGGCGAGGAAGAAAAGGACGGCGCGCTGACGCTGCTCAGCGAATATGTGATCGACAGCCGCCGATTCCACAGCAGCGATAAATGGCTGGATTACGGTTACCTGAAGTCGGAAATACGGGGATGGCTCAACGGTCCTTTTCTGCAAAACTCGTTTTCCGCCGTCGAGTACCGCGCCCTGCTGGAGACAGACGTTGTGCAGAAAATGTGGGACCCGGAGAAAAGCGATTGGGTTTCCGGCTCTTTTACCGCCATATGGGGGCGTACCAACCCGTCGGAACACACAACTGTTTTTCCCAAAATCGCCCGTCACGATAAGGTCTATCTGCCCTGGCGCGAGTATGCTTCCACCGTATTTCACTGGGACGCCGGCAATCTATCTTCCGAAGCCTACATCATTTCCGGTGAAACGGCGCAGGTCCGCCTGCGTAACCAAATGAAGGAAACCGATACGGGAAATGATATTCGCGCGTTATCCCGCTCGCCTATGCCGGAATCCTCCAATCATATTCTGCCGGCAAGCGACATCGTCTACAGCGATGGCAACTACACCGTATCCTGCTACGGCATCAGGCCCATCATCAAGCTGGATCCGTCGCGCGTGCTTTCTATCGGCAAACAAGAGGGGCATTTCAGCCTGACTTTACTGGATGAAGAGATTGCCTTGCTGCCGATTACGCTGAACGGGAAAGCCGTCGCCCATGGCAGCCGTATTTCCATGCTGGACAAAAAGAACTTGACCATCGAGACGCTTGCGCCCGGGCATCAAACGCTGGCATATAAAGTCGTCCGGGATAAGGATGGCGCAAGAGAAATTGTCTCCTATGGCGCCGGAGCCGCGGATAAAGTAACCCTCCCCCTGCTGAAACAGGGAGACTACGCGCTGTATATATGGGCGCAAAACAACGAATCCCCTGTAGCCGGAGGCTCCTATCCTCTGTTTTGCAACCTGTCCATTTATACGGAACCATCGAAACGGAGTAAACCGGAAAGATAAATCATAATGATGAAACTCAGCAAAAAACAACTCCTGTTAATCGCTTGTTCGGCCCTTGCGCTAATACTCTGCGTCATCCTCCTGCTAGCCGCGGCGGGCGTCTTTCGCCGTGACGCCGCTGATCCTTCGGCGCCGGATGGCGGCCCTGCTTCGTCCGGTACATCGAGCGCCATGCTGGGCGCAAAGGCCGGCGCGCCCCCGAACTCCGGAGAAACGGAAGATCTCGTATACAGCCCGCTCAATGGATTGCCCATTGCCAAAGAAGACGCATTGCTGCGCCCGATAGCGGTAGTGATCAACAATATCTATGTAAGCTTGCCGCAGAGCGGCATCTCTGAAGCGGATATCCTCTACGAGGTGTTGGCGGAGGGTGATATTACGCGATTTGTCGCGGTATTCCATAAACCGCAGGCGGAGAAAATTGGTTCCGTGCGTTCGGTCCGGGATTATTTTGTTGACTTCCTGTTGGATTATGACAGCATTCTGGTACACCATGGCGGCAGTGATGCAGGCTATTCGCGTATAAACAACTTGAAAGTGGATCATCTGGACGGCATGAAGCTCGAGGGTACGGCATTTTGGCGCGACCCGGATCGCGTGCGCCAACGAGGGATGTATGAGCATTCTTCCTACACCAGCGCGGAGCGAATAGAGGAAGCCATCGCAAAACAGAATATCCGCCGCGAATGGAACGAAGGCACGGAATATGGTTTTCTCTTCAACCAGGATCCTTTGCCTTTCGCGGAGATCGCCAAAGAGAATGGCGGCGACTACCGGGAAAGCACAGAAATCTCGGTCCCCTTCTCCAGGAATTATACCCGGCGCTTCAGTTACCGTTCTGATCAGCAGCAATACGCCGTATTCAACCGCGACGGCCCGCATATTGACGAAGGGCTCGGCAGCGGGAAAAACGCACAGCTATACGTATCCAACATTATCGTGCAGTTTGTAAATATGCATATCATCCCGGGCGATATAGCAGGGCGCCGCGAGGTGGCGACAACCGGCTCCGGGACGGGCCTCCTGTTTTCGGAAGGGGGCTGTACCGCCATCAGCTGGGAGCGGGAGTCCCATGCTTCGCCGACGCGCTGGTTCTTTGAGAACGGTCAGCCCATTCAGCTAAAGCCTGGCACGACATGGATATGCGTGCTGCAAAAAGGCGTAGAAGTGGGAATGGACGGCAGCCCGCAGCAGTAAGCGACGCTCTCAAAGCTTGAACGAAGATTCATTCAAGATCAGTTTTTTGTGTATGATTTCGCGTTCATTTTGCGTTTTGGATAAAGCGAAGGAAAGCCTGCACCTGTTTTTCTAAAAACGGGGCGCTGGTTGTTAACACCAGACGGTCTTCCTCATCCGTTTGCTGNGCNGCGTTGGGGATCGTCAGGCGCGGTTGGTTCATCACTCTCATATTCAGAAGGCTGATGAGGGTGACAAGGTGNTCCTGGGCAATTCCCGTTCCGGACATGCCCGGCGTNATGCCGCTTACCGCCGCCGCCTTGCCGCCGAGCACCTGCGGTTCGCTGTCGCTTATCGGCCTGGACAGCCAGTCAATGAGATTCTTGAGAACGCCGGGGAAAAAATGATTGTACTCCGGCGTGAAAAACCATATCCCGTCTGCGGATCGAACCGTGGCGCGTACGCGCCCGACGGCGTCCGGGGCGGGGNATTCCTTATCCTGATTCAACAGCGGGACGTCCGCGTAATCCAGCAGCGCAAACTCAGCCTGATCCCCGATCAACTGTTTTGCCTGTAAAGCAAGTTGACGATTGTAAGAATCCTGTCTCAGCGAGCCTACGATCGCCGTTATCTTTATAGCAGCCATTTGGCATTGCCTCCTTTATTTCTTTGTTCATTGCCGTTCNTGGGGCATAACCGGCTTTGACGCGCCGGGCAGCCATTTATGCAGGATGGCGTCCAGCCTATGCAGTTCTATCGGCTTGGAGAGGAAGCCTTGGAATCCATTCTCGGCAAACATTTTCTCGCTGCCCGCAAGGGCGTTGGCTGTCAACGCGATAATCGGGATAGCGCCCGCATAGGGCGTGCCAATCTCCCTGATCGCGCGGGTTGTGGCAACCCCGTCCATGCCGGGCATCATATGGTCCATAAAGATCAAGTCGTACAGCGGCGTATGGTTTTCGATCCGCCGTACGGCTTCCGGCCCGTTATCCACACAGTCTATCTGCATGCCATAGGGCTCCAGGCAAACAGCGGCAACTTCGAGATTGATTTCGACGTCGTCGACCACGAGAACCCGNANCTGGGGCATAGGCGTATAATCGATACTCGTTTCGTCATAATCCGGTATGAATGAGAAATTTCCCAGCGCGGAGGCAATCTCCGCGCCAATCGGCTCGCTGTCGGCAATTTCCTGCCGGATATAGAAAGAGAACACGCTGCCCTTTCCATATTCGCTCTGCACCGATATCTTGCCGCCCATCTGTTCGACGAGGCCTTTGCAAATCGCAAGTCCGAGTCCTGTCCCCTCTATGCCCCGCGTGCTCTGTTGATTCACCTGGGCGTATTCGCTGAAAAGCTTTTCCAAATCTTCAGGCTGAATGCCTATCCCTGTATCGGCGACGTCGAAAGCGAGCAGAAGCCCCTCCGGATCCTGTCGCCAGGATGCTTTTACCTCCACGCTTCCTTCGAGGGTATACTTAAACGCGTTGCTGAGCAGATTGCCGAGCATCTGCTTGATGCGGAGCGCGTCGCCTATCAGGCAGCGAGGTATGCTTTCCTCTACGGAAACGATAAACCGTATCGGCTTTGACCCGATACTCACCATATTCAGCGTCGTTGCATCGTAGATCAACTCCGCGAGATCGTAAGTTTCCGTAACGAGTTCAAATTTACCGGATTCAATTTTCGACATATCGAGGATGTCATTGATGATCCCCATAAGCAAATTGCCGGATGTGTGTATTTTATGAAGATTTTCGATCGCCGCCCGCGGCAAATCCCGGCGCAGCTCCGCCTCTGTCAGGCCGATGATGGCGTTGAGAGGCGTGCGAATTTCGTGGCTCATATTCGCCAGAAAATCGCTTTTCACCTGCGCGGCAAGGCTGGCTTCGTTTTTTGCCTCAGTCAGCGCTTGCAGCGTTTGTACATAGGTCTTGCAAAACACATAAATGAGGACATTCAAGAGGACAGAAGCCATATAGTATAAAACATTGTAGATAGTCGAAAAGACCGGGCCAAGCAGGTTTACCCGAAAAACAAACAGCATAAGCGCAAACATCGTGCTGGATAACACAATGTACGCCGCAAGGCTTTTTGGCTTCAGATAGGTAAGCGAGACCATGGCCAGGCCGCAATTGTAAGTAAAAAGTAAGAAGTCGCTTTCAAAATAGACAGCCCCGAAGGTCATTGCGCAAATGATCAGGGCAGGCGACAGAAATGCCGTAACCGCAACGCTCAAGCGGCTTCTCTCGATCGCGACATACACGATGAGTATCGCAAGCGAAATACAGGATCGAACGAGCATGCCATGCATGCCGAAGAACAACCCGGTATACGTCGATATCACCACGGCGTACGCGCACAGGATCATAAAAATATGGGGCGCGGATTCGTTCTTTCCGGAATCCGCAAACAAACGTTTAAGAATCGCGGAATCCCGTACCTTTCGTTATGGCTGCACAAACTCGGCCTTGCCGAGGCCGCAAGCCGGACAGACGAAATCATCCGGGAGATC
>WRNN01000163.1 GCA_009776595.1 Clostridiales bacterium | reverse complement strand
CACTGCTCTTTGATCTCTTCTCCGATCACCGCCTGAAAATCACGTACCATGACGGGAAAGGGATGGGGGCCCATGACCGAGCCCAGGCAGTAGTGCGTGTCCGTCATACGGCCCGCCCATTCGCGCATCGTTGCGTTTACCGCGTCCTTGAGCGTCGAGGTACCGGAAGTGACCCGGTTGACTTTTGCGCCGAGAAGCTCCATCCGGTAGACGTTGAGCGCTTGTCTTTCCATATCTTCGGCGCCCATAAAGACCTCGCATTCCATATCCAGCAGCGCTGCGGCGGTAGCGGCGGCAACCCCGTGCTGTCCCGCTCCCGTTTCCGCTATGATGCGGGTCTTACCCATTTTCTTCGCCAGGAGCGTCTGCCCTAATACATTATTGATTTTATGAGAACCGGTATGGTTCAGATCTTCACGTTTCAGATAGATCTTTGCGCCGCCCAGGTCCCTTGACATTTTTTCCGCATAATACAGAAGGGAGGGCCTCCCCGCGTACTGTGCCAGCAGGTTTTGCAGCTCGTTGACAAAGTCCGGGTCGTCGCGCCATCGCGTATAAGCCTGTTCCAGCTCCGTAACGGCGCTCATCAGGGTTTCCGGTATGTACTGTCCGCCATAAATCCCAAATCTCCCTTTTTCCATGCGCTCATCCTCCTGTATATTATTTAGCCAGCCTTAACGATCCGTGAAAGAAACTTTGAAAAATGGTTGAAGCGGGAGTTTCGTCGTATGTGGTATAATGTGTCCACGACTAAAGTTCGAAAGGAGACTTCATCCATGAAATCCATCGCAACGGTAAAAGTAGGCTTTCTGAACGATCCCGATCCTGCGAANCGCGGCGTGGTAGCCGTNCGGGATATCCCCGTTCCCGAGCTTGGTGACGAAGAGGTAAAAATCAAGGTGGCGTACTGCTCCATTTGCGGCTCAGACCCGCATGTNATTGGCGGNATATTNGGTTGGACGCCGCCCTATGGGCTGGGCCATGAGGTGTCCGGCGTCATCGTGGAGCTGGGCAAAGTCGCCGCGAAAGGCAAACTCAAGGTCGGCGACCGGGTAGCCGGCAATTTCCTNCATTTCTGCGGTAAGTGTTATTACTGCCGGAACGGCCAGCAGCAGTTCTGCGAAAACATCCCCGAAGGCAATGCCGGTATGGCGGAGTATACCGTCTGGAATGAATCCCAAGTGTACAAACTCCCTGACGAAATCAGCCTTCGGAAGGGCTGTCTGCTGGAGCCCACCTCGATCGCCGTACGCATCGCGGACAAGATCAATATGAAGGTGGGGAAGCGCATCGCCATCAACGGCAGCGGGCCCATCGGGCTGCTCACGCTGCAGGTCTTGAAAATGTATGGCGCTACAAGCCTTACCATATTTGAGCCTGTGGAAGAAAGGCGGAAAGCCGCCCTGGCGTTCGGCGCAGACTTTGCCGTCGACCCCTTTGCGGAGGATATCACGACTAAGGCGATGGCGCTGACGGAGGGCCGCGGTTACGATGTGGTCATTGACGCGTCGGGCGCGGTCAAAGCGGTAGCGGCTTTACCCGGAATTGCCGCGAAAGGCGGAACCGTGCTGTACGCGGGCATGTACCCCAACAGCTTTGAAATGCCCCTCAATCTCTATCAGTATTGCTATACGAACGAGATCACGGTAACCGGCTTCTATGTGTCGCCTTATACCTATCCCCGCGCCCTTCAACTGCTGCCGAAAATGAAGCTGGATCCCTTCACTGAAAAGTCGTTTCCCATCGATCAGCCGGAAGAGGCCTTTGCCGCGCAGATGTCGGGCAAGTACCTCAAGATCCTCATCGAGTGTAATCCGGATCTTGCCAACCTGTAAGATACGGCGCAGCTATGGGTTGATGGGCGCAGCTTATCTTAGCGCATTATGCCATAGCGGCTTTAAAACCGCCGTCCACGACAAGGACGTCGCCATTGACATAGTCGGAAGCGGCGCTCGCCAGAAAGAGCGCCGGCCCCATCAAGGCGCTGATGTCGCCCCATCTGCCGCCGCTGCCCGGGATACGGTCGCTGACCTTCTGCGCAAGGCCCGGATTCTCCCGGCGGATCATATCGTTCATCTCCGATTCAAAGAATCCCGGCGCAAGGGCGTTGCACTGGATATTAAAGCCGCCCAGCTCTGTGGCAAAGGATCTCGTGGCGCCGACGATGCCGTGTTTCGCAATGGTATAAGCGGTGGCATTAATGTCTGCGGCAAAGGATAGCGCAGAGGCAATATTGATGATCTTGCCTCCTCCATTTTTTACCATAACCGGCGCTACTTCACGGCTCAGATAGTATACCGCGTTCAGTTGCAGATCCAGGACCTGTTTCCATTTTTCATTGGGGAAATCCAGCATGGGCGCCGCGAAATTGGTTCCCGCGTTATTGACAAGGATGTCGATTTTGCCAAAAACACTTACACAGGCTTCTACGACTTTTTTCCGGTAGTCGCCGTCTGTCAGATCCCCTTGCAGAAACGCAACCTTGCGCCCGAGTCCTTCGATCGTTTCCTTGATCTCCGATACGTCGTCCGTAAAGTGCGGAATGAAGATATCCGCGCCCGCTGTCGCAAAAGCGATCGCATAGGCCATACCCAGTCCTTGATTGGCGCCGGTAATCATGGCAATTTTCCCTTTCAGGGAAAAGAGGTCGAGAGAAAAGTCTGTGAGCTTTTTAGGCATAGGTCATTGCTCCTTCCATGTAGGTCTTACAATGCTCTGCAATTTGGTTTTTATTATAACCTTTTGCAGAGCATTGTCAATTCAGCGCCGCCCGGCAGGCACGGCGCTCTCCGCAGGCCGTTCTCCGCAGGTAACGCGCCAAAAAAAGGCGACTGCCTTCTGTCCGCCGGAAGTCTCCATAGGTCCGGACAAAACGCAATCGCCGTCGTAATAAATGCTTTTGATGAGAGTCGTCTTTTATATCATTCTATAGGGCAATCCGGTAGATACGGCTGGGCCTTCCTTTGCTCATGCTCTTTTTCATATCCACGACCTCAGCCTGTCCGCCGTCAATCAAGGCGTTCAGAATGCGGTTGGCGTTCGCTACCGTCACTTGAAGGGCTTCCGCCAAACCCTGATTGGTGATATCGGTCGTGCCTAAATACTGCAGCGCCGAACGGATCCGCTGGATGGTTATCGTTGACAAGCCCGTCTTAATCGCCAGCAGCGACGCGCTGTCCTTTTGCTCCGCGGAATCCATGCCGGACAGTTTCATATGTAAGGGAATGACCCTTCCCTCTTCGGTAACGACGCAGCTGGTGTCGGCATTGGCGCAGGCCTTCGCCGCCTGCAGGGCATTGAGCCTGGCGCTCCCTATATCATTTCCGACGCCGTAAGCAACGCGTACGTTGGTTCCCAGCGTGCTGAACAGGAAGTATCCCAATTGGCAACAGGTGAAATCTTCTGTGATCTTCTTCACGGTCAGATTGGATGTCAGTATCTCAAATCCCTTTGTGATAAATTGAATCGTAAAGCTGGTCGCGCAATTCTTACTGAATTCCAATAAAGCTTTCTGCATACGAATGCTTTCCTGGCTTACCTCCTGAAAATCACGCCTGTTTTCGCTGTCCGTAAAAATCATAATCGAAGCGGGAAGCCCTTCAGACTGCTTTTCCATATGAATTTGATTCAGCAGGTTTCCTATCGAAGCTCTGACCCAATACTTGTCCGGATAAACAAACACATGCGGGACGCCTTCCCGCTCCATCACTTCCGCAATGCTCGCAAACCGGCAAACGAGGATATCGAACGCACCCTGTTGCCATAAATCCAGGGCATTTTTTTCAATCTGCGATTCCATATTGATAAAATCTTCCAAACTGAGTTCCGTTGTATAGGTAAGGAGATTGTCCTCGAAGAACGCGATATCCCTTGCCAGATCATCCAGCGTACGGGCGCCGTTCTGTCGAGTCATGGAGGTATCGATCAGGACCCTTGAAAAATTGATATCCCTATCTTCGTTAAGCATGATAAAGAAGGTTTTGAAATAGTCCACGCAATGCTTATCGAGAAAAACAATCGGTTTCTTAATGCCGGGGTTCGTCTGCATGACAAACTTGCCGGCTAAGGCGCTGAATACGCAAAACCCGTCATACTGATCCTCCAGAGAGGGGATGAGCGTCAGTAAATTGTGCTGTCTCTCGAATGGAATGATATCAATTTGACATTGATCACGCAAAGGCGCAATCGTTTCTTCAAAATAGGGTATGACCATCGGGTAGGTTAGCAGAGCAATAAACACAATATATCCTCCTCGTATAAAAGATAGGGAAAAGACGATAGAAATTATTTATTAAACGTGCCTTCTATGTCTTTTTATCATTTGTAGGAAGAGTATAACATATAAGAAATCAGAAAATCAATAAAAATATTTCATTGTTTATTACACTTATCACTCGACATGGTTCATCTGAAAAGTGTAATTTGTAATATATACTTTAGATTTTTTCCTTTATTCTATTGGGATTTGTTATCGGTATAGCTCTGACGCTTTTCTACATATCGTTCCACATTATTACTCTTATTTATTAACGTATTATATATCATATTACATTTCGAAGCCTCCATACACTGTTTGTCGGTATCCCGATTTGCCCGGAGGACAGCCAGGTCATTTACATTTTTCATGCACTTTTTGTTTTCGTCATACAGAGGTCACATGGGCAAGGTACGATTCAGCCTGGTAAGTGAATTAAGCGGGCTGCCGCCCGCAACTTTATGAAAGTATGGAGGTTTACGCATGAAAAGACTGACTGCCCTGTTTCTCATCCTGACACTGGCCCTGAGCCTGGC
>WRNN01000162.1 GCA_009776595.1 Clostridiales bacterium | reverse complement strand
GCTTACCTGTCTCCTGAACGCAGGCTCGTCCACAATGGCGTTGCTGTCCAGTATCCTTGCCGTCACCCGCAGCACATTTCCGTCTACAGCCGGCTTTGGCAGCCCGAAACAAATCGAAGCTATCGCTCCCGCCGTATAGTCGCCTATCCCGGGCAAGTCCCGAATCTCCCCGTAGGCGGAAGGAAATACCCCGTCCAACTCATCCACGATCACCCGGGCAGCTTTGTGCAGATTTTGCGCGCGCCTGTAGTAGCCCAATCCTTCCCAGAGCTTGAGCACCAGTTCTTCCGGCGCGGCAGCCAAAGCCCGGATATCAGGCAGGGCCTGCAGAAAGCGTAAATAATACCCCTTCACCGCTTCCGCTCTTGTCTGCTGCAACATGATTTCAGAAATCCAGACGTGATACGGCGCCCTGTCACGCCGCCAGGGCAGATCTCTTGCGTTCTCCCTGAACCAGGAAAGAAAAGGCCCGGGAAACCTTGCCAGAAGCGCCCAGTCCTCTTCACAGAGTTCGCCCTTCGGGAGTAAACTGCCGTTTTTGTTTGCCATTCCCCTCAGCACTTTCTCAACCTATGTAATGCCTCGGAATTCTGCCGCTGATGGTACAAACCATCTGATAATTGTTCGCTCCCGCCAGCGCGCCCAGCTCTTGCGCGCCTATGTATGCCTTTCCCTGGCTGCCAATGAGCACCACTTCGTCGCCGGGGCGGGCCTCCGGCGTCTCTGTCAGATCAACCATAAACTGGTCCATACAAACCACGCCGATAACCGGCGCCCTTCTTCCCCCCACCAGCACAATGCCCTTATTATTGAAAGCCTTAATATAACCGTCTGCATAACCCAATGGCACTGTGCCGACAAGGGTATCCCCCTTTGTGATCCAGGTATGGCCATAACCCACGCCCTGCCCTTTCGGCAGCCATTTGACATGGGATAGCCTGCTTTTCCAGCTCAAAGCGGGATCCAGGTCAAGCACGCCCCACGTTTCGGCTGCTTCCGACGGATACAGGCCGTAAATTCCTATCCCGCTTCGAAACATATTCAACATCGACGTCTTGTCCCGCATGCCGGCAGCGGTATTTGCGCAATGCACGATAGGGAAGGTAAGGTCTTCCTGCTTCAGGCGGTCAAGAAAATCCATAAACAGCCGAAACTGCGACCGCCAGCTCTCTTCGCCCTCTTCGTCCGCCCGGGCAAAATGGGTAAAACAGCCTTCCATATCCAGCTCCGCCAGGGAAGCCAGCGCTTTGATCTCCCCGATGGCTTCCTCGGCCGGCTGAAAGCCGAGGCGGTTCATCCCGGTATCGATCTTGAGGTGAATCCTGGCTTTTTCCCCCGTTTCCCGCGCAGCCTCAGCCATAGCTTTCCCCTGGCTGAGGCTGTAGGCTGTCATGCGAATCCCTGCCTGGATCAGCCGCGAGTAAGCCTCAGGCTCAGTATAGCCCAGCGCCAGGATGGGCGCCGTAATGCCGGCGTCCCTCAGCTCCAGCGCCTCCTGAGGCAGGGCGACGCCCAGCCAGTCGGCGCCGCTTTCTAATGCCCGCATCGCAACGGGTACCGCGCCGTGGCCGTAGGCGTTCGCTTTGACGACCGCCATCATCCGGCAGTCCTCTTGTCCCGCCGTCAACCCGGCCAGCTTGCGCAGGTTCCTGCCAATGGCGCCCAGATCCACCTCCACGTAGGAAGGGCGCTGGTCTTTCGCCTCAGCCCCCCATCCTCCGCCGGCGTCGCCCTGTGCCTCGGGTTTATCTTCCACGGCTGTCATTCCTGTTCATCGTATACATCTCCAAAACATATACCCACGGCTTTTGCCGCGTACACAATCTCGCTGTCGGGCTTGACCGTCTTCAGGGCGTCAATGGCGTCGTCAATAGGAACCGATACGATTTCACTGCCTTTCAGGGATACCATGTGTCCATAAGGCCCGCTTACAGCAATGTCCATCGCTTTCACCCCCAGCCTGGTGGTGAGGATCCTGTCCATGGCCGACGGCGTGCCGCCGCGCTGCAGATGCCCCAGCACGGTTGTGCGGCTTTCATGCCCCGTCGCTTTCTCCAGTTTGTCAGCAACCACCTGTCCGATACCGCCCAGGCGCACAGGGTCAAAGCTGTCTTCCACCATCTTGGCGACGACCTGCTTTCCTTCTTTCTCCGTCGCGCCTTCCGCGACGGTGACAAGGCTAAAATACTTCCCTTGCGCGGAACGCTGCCTGATCTTCCTGGCGATGATGTCGATGTCATAGGGAATCTCCGGGATCAGGATCACGTCGGAGCCGCCGGCCATACCGCTGTGCAAAGCAATCCAGCCGGCATAGCGGCCCATTACTTCCACCACCATGATCCTGTGGTGGGATTCCGCCGTAGTATGGAGACGATCCAGCGCTTCCGTGACGGTATTGACCGCTGTATCAAAGCCGAAGGTCTGGTCCGTAGCGTCAAGATCGTTATCTATAGTTTTCGGTACGCCCACTACGTTGACGCCTTTTTCAGACAGTTGTTTTGCGATATGCAGGCTGCCGTCGCCGCCGATCACGATCAGGACCTGGATGCCCAGGCGGTTCAGATTCGCTATTGCCTGATCGGAGACGTCGCCAAAAACAGTCTTGCCTTCCGCGTCCGTTCCTGTCGGATACCAAAAAGGATTGTCCCGGTTGCTGGATCCCAGCATTGTGCCGCCCCTGTGCAGGATACCGGAAGTGTTCGCCATATCCAGGGCCATATATTTATTCTCAACCAGGCCATGAAATCCGTCCATAAAGCCAAATACCTGGACATTGTAATTATTCTGCGCCGTGCGTGCTACGCCGCGGATTACACCGTTCAGCCCGGGCGCGTCGCCGCCGCCGGTCAGAACGCCTACTCGTTTGATCATTATTAGCCTCCCTTGATTGTTTTATCAAATTATTTATATTGTATACTTTATTTCACAGACAGGATCCTGGGACAGATCCCGCCGACAGGGCAACTTTCGCAGGCGGGTTTCTGCGCCTTGCAGCAGCGCCGGCCATGCCATATCAACCAGTGATGGGCGTCGGACCAGTCCTTCGCCGGAATCAGCCGGCAAAGCCTGGCTTCCACTTCGTCAGGCGTCTTTCCCTCCGCCAGCCCCATGCGCTTTGACACACGGAACACATGCGTGTCCACTGCCAAAGCGGGAATGTGAAAGGCATTGGAAAGCACCACATTTGCCGTCTTTCTTCCCACCCCCGGCAGACGCATCAATTCTTCGCGGGTCTCCGGCACCTTCCCGGAAAACTCCGTAAGCAGCATTTCCGCCAGCGCCGCGATATGTTTGGATTTCATCCGGTAAAAACCAAGCGTTCGAATATAGGGGATCAAGGTCTCGGCAGAAACACCCTTCATGCTTTGCGGATCAGGATATCGCGCAAAAAGGGCTTTTGTCGCTTTATTCACCTGGACGTCGGTAGTCTGGGCAGCCAGAACCGTAGCCACAAGCAGCTGGAACGGGCTTCCAAACTCCAGCGCTGATACCGAATCCTTATACTCTTCAGCCAGTACAGCCAGTATCGACTTCTTTTGCTTTGCCGTAACCGTCATGTTCTCTCCGTTGTGTCCGCCGGTATTCTGTATTTAAATAGGGCGCACTTACCATGCGCCCACTGTATTCCATCCTCCGCCCACAGGCTCAGCTTTCCAAACGAACCAGCGAAGCCAGATTCGTCACGGCATTCTCCTGGATCATCGTCTGTCCGTATTCCGCATAAAATGGCTTGGCAACGAAGCTCCACTCACCATACTCTCCCAATACCGCCGCAACGTCCAACTGCCCTTCCTTGGTGGTGTATACCGCCAAAAAGTATTGACCGTCATGTTTATATAAGGTGCTTTCCTCAATTTGTGCAGGTTCGAGGCGAGTACAGGCCAGGATGCAGTCTTCCAGCTCTTCAAAGCACCAGACCTGATGACAGTCCCGCTCCAATTCCTCCGCGTCGTCCTCCATATCCCGCTCGTAATGCCCAAGGTGAATTGAGCCATGCGCTTCGCTGTGCGGCCCCGCCGGGATCCTGGTCAGAATAATGGCAAAAGCTTCCGCGTTAAGCGGATACGCTTCCACCACCAGTTGAGAATCATCGCTGATTTCAAATCCGCATTCTTTGTAAGCCCGCTCCAATAAATCATGAAAGAATTCTTGCAGCTTCGGACTCATCGGCATCATCTCCCACCGGCGAAAATCTCTTTCCTCCAGATCCTGCGCGGTCAAAATGACTTGTATCTTGTTATCATTGATCTTGCGAAACTTCATTTGTTTCACCTCCTGGGCAGCCTGCGGCGCCCGATCATCGGTTCACTGTGATGAACCCTGCGCGCTTATGCTTGAAAATCATAATACGCCATAGTCATTATACTCTTAAAGAGCTGCCTTCCGCAAGCAGGAATTGCGCTTATATTGTCAAATAAATAGAAAAATACTAGCTTTCCGGAGAAAAGCCTGATGGCGGACGAGTTTAAAACAATACTGCAAGAGGGCGGGAACGAGTTTATCCTCTCCCATTCCCGCTTTATCGGCCGGGCAAGGCCGGTCGGCGCCGAAGAAGAAGCCCTGGCCTTTATCGAAAAGACACGCAAAGCCTATCGCGACGCCAGCCATCATGTCTGGGCCTATGTTTTAAGCGCGGGCAGAGAGCGCTGCGACGACGACGGTGAACCGCGGGGCGCCGCNGGTATACCGGTCCTGGAAGTCATCCGCAAAGAGGAACTTCAGGACCTTGCGNTCGTCGTCACCCGTTATTTCGGCGGCGTCAAGCTGGGTGTTGGCGGCCTTATACGGGCTTATACCCGCGGCGCCAGAATCGC
>WRNN01000161.1 GCA_009776595.1 Clostridiales bacterium | reverse complement strand
GTCTTTATCGCAGAGAGCATTAAGGTCATTTCACTTGCTCTCGACGCCGGATACGAGCCCGTTTCGTTATTGGTGGAGCATAAGCATATCGCCGGACAGGCGCGGGAACTCATTCTTCGCTGTGGAGATATACCAGTTTATACTGCCGACAGCAGCTTGTTGGCAGGACTTACCGGCTATCATCTAACCCGCGGCGTGTTGTGCGCCATGCGCCGCCCCCGATTGCCCGGCGTCGCGGAATTGTGTACCGGGGCGCGCCGGGTTGCCGTGCTGGAAGACATTACGGACACAACGAATTTAGGCGCTATTTATCGTTCGGCAGCGGCGCTCAATATCAGCGCCATGCTGGTTACGCCTTCATGCTGTGATCCGCTGAGCCGGCGCGCGGTGCGAGTCAGCATGGGCACTGTATTTCAAGTGCCGTGGACATATATTTGCAGCACGTCCGCAGAATGGCCGCAGCCGGGTATGGAGCGCCTGCGGGATCTAGGCTTCAAGACTGTGGCAATGGTGCTGAGTGACGCTGCTGTCAGAATTGACGCGCCGCAGCTTATGGCAGAAGAAAAGCTTGCCATCGTGCTGGGGACAGAAGGGGATGGGCTGGCGCCCCGTACAATTGCCGAATGCGATTACAGCGCGTGCATCCCCATGTCTCACAATGTAGACTCTTTAAACGTCGCGGCGGCCGGCGCGGTGGCTTTCTGGCAACTGAGAGTCCGCGAATAAGGAAAGGAGAGTATGAAGATAACATGAGCAGGGCGTTTGTCTCGGAGAATGATGCATGGGAATACTGTCAAAAAGTGGGAGAGCATTGTATGATGGCGGAAAGAGGAAAGGAATGCAGAGTACAACACTGTCCCCATGAAACGAAAGGGAAGCCGCCAAAGAATGAAGAAAATCCGAAAGAGCAGAAAAAGACAAAGCAATGAGCCGGGCAAATGTGACGCCCGCCTCCTGCCGAGCCGGCATTGAACTGCAGCCCGCCGGCGTTACGTTGCAGCCCGCCGGCGACGCGTTGTAGAACATATGCAGAAAATAGCTTGTCACACGAAATAGTGCCTGCTATACTTTATGTATCGCAACTATTACGTGGAGGACAGCGTATGCTATGAAAAGAAAAAAATCCATAATTCGCATAAGTATATTGACCATTCTGTTGGTGTTAAGCTCAAACGTGGCGGGCGTCGCCTATGGTGAGGATTTTATAAAGACAGTTGATGTGGCGCCCTTTATTGAAAACAATCGCAGCTATGATACAGTCCGGTGGATTTCGGAAGCTTTCGGTATTTTTGTCGACTGGGATCAAGCAAGCCGGCAGGTCACGCTATCCCGCGGCGAACATCAGATATGCATGCAGGTTGGTTCCTACCAAATGACCCATACTACACCGGAAGGGGAGACGATAATTCCTCTTGAGGTTGCGCCGCTTTTAAGGGAAAACCGGGTATTTCTGCCGGTGCGTCTGTGGGCGGAAGAATTTGGACTTCGGGTCGAATGGCGGGAAGAAGATGGCAGCGTCGCCGTATCAGAGGGAAGTAAAGTGCTCACCTTCATTCCGGGCAAACGGGATATTGTACTTACGGGCGGGCATTTCCTTCAGCCTTACAAAGGGGACGACAGCTTTATCTTTTGTTATCCTGAGTCCGGGGTATTGGGCTTGACCTGGGAAGGCTATGCGGAAGTATCCATGATCTGTGACGGCGAGGAATATATCATATCCGCGATCAACGCAGGTGCGGGAAGATCGGATCCGATTCTCTATACCGATGAGGAGATCAACAGCCTTCTCAATAGGAATATTGCAGAAAAAAATCTTACAGCGGAGAAACTGACGGATTTGTTATATGGGGTTCCCGCATACCGTGTCAGCGGAATAGTGGAAGGCATTCCTCAGGCAGGCGTGGTTTTTCTGAATAAAGGCTTTCTATGCGGTTTAACAATTGAGGCAAAATGGAAGACCCTTCCGAATGAAGAAACGGAGAATCAGGCTGAGCAAATCGAAGCAAGCCCGGATAGTGAAGACAGAGAGATAGATGAAAGCGAATTAAATCGGGAAGCGGTTGAAGAGCATGTAATGATGGAGGAAAGCTTACAACAGGAATACATGCTGCAGCTTAACTTGCTTCTGGACGAGATTATGGCGTCGTTCAAAGTAAAATAGCACAGATAAACGGGCGAACTGGCGGGAACTGGCGGAAACCGACAAAACGACAAAAGGACAGTTGTAATTCCTTCGGGGATATGATAGTATCGGAGCGGTACATTTATCCGCTGCTATAGCTCAGACGGTAGAGCGCGTCCTTGGTAAGGACGAGGTCTCCGGTTCAAGCCCGGATAGCAGCTCCATTTAAATCGTTCAAACCCGCATTCCGACCGGCTTTGCGGGTTTCTTTGTTTATTATCGTTCAACATACTAACCTAAAGGTTTTTTTTGAAAGCATGATCTCCAGAATATCGTCATCCGGGGGTATGGGAAGGGAGAAGAGGTATGAAAGAGGATCAGGAAAATGATAATTCGGCAGCCGAACAGGCGACCGAGCAGACAGTCGAGCAAAAAAGTAAACCGAAGGGAAACTGGATCGTCAACCAATTTAAGGCGCACACGATCAGGTCGGTCACGGTCACGGTCCCTGTGGCGGCGGCCCTTGTCGTCGGGATCCTATGGTTCTTCGGCGCGTTTATACCGAAAGAACACTGGGACTATCTGCCAAACCGCGCCTACATCGAGGCGCCCGCCGAGGAGCCGGAGCCGCAGACGCTGGCGGAACTACTGCGTGCAGACAATCCCAGTATCGAAAGCCTGCTGAAGAATCCCGCTATCGCACAGGAGATCATCAATGCGAAATCGGTCGGTGATATCGTCAGTTCAAGACGTACCTTAAATAATCTCAGCGAACTGGACCGGCAGATTACGGCGTGGATCGAGGAAATGCCCGGACAGGTCTATCTTCTTGACCTTACTGATGATGGCGTGGAGGCCGCACCGTGGGCGGCGGCCGAAGCGGCGGTGG
This sequence comes from Clostridiales bacterium, assembly GCA_009776595.1. Lineage (GTDB taxonomy): Bacteria > Bacillota > Peptococcia > DRI-13 > UBA5745 > WRMS01. Next base: position 1,819 of record WRNN01000161.1, on the reverse strand, counting down.
GGATGGCGGAACGCAGCGACGACGTGGAAGATGCGACTGGGGATGCAGCAGAAGGCGTTGATTTCGAACGGCTAATAATGGATGACGAGGTGGACAATACGGATACAGGCGACGCAGAAGACTCTGCTCTAGAAGCCGATGGGACGGGAGAAGTTGAGGCCGCCTCCCTGCTACGCGATACCGACAGGTTGGGTTTCGGGCAGGGGCCAGGCCATGGGGCGACGGGCAACTATGCCACGGTAGCGGCTGGCGCAGGCTTTGGCGGCGCAGCAGCCACGCTTGGCGTAGCATCGTCCAACGATGCCACTTTCGTCACGACCGCATTCGGCGGCTCGGCGGCATCGCTTGGCACGGCAACGACAACCTCGCCATCCGCGGCGGCGCTGGCCCTCCAAGAGCAGGGCGCGACGCTTTCGGCCGTGCAGTCCGCGATAGAGCGGCTGACGGCGCTTCCGCCCATTGTCGATGACCTGATGCCCCTGCGGCCCGCCATCAACCTGAAAGGAATATGGCAGGACGGCGAAACGCTCCTGCACCTGATGCCCGAAGCCGACTGGTTCACGGAATCCGGCTACGACATCTACCGCATCATCGACGGGCAGAGCGAACTGATCGCCCAGGGGGTCGCCGCGCTCCCGGCCACAGGCCAAGGCCCGAACCTCGATGGCGTCTTTGCCGACCCCAAGGACAGGGAAGCCATCACTTCCCTATACAAAGAAGCGGACCTGCGGAGCAAACAAGCCACCCTGGGGATGAACGAGACGCAGTTCAGGGAAAAATTCTACGCCGTCAACCCCCTCATCCCCCAGGCCGTAGTCTCCGGCGCGGAGGATTTTGCCTGGTTGAGGGACAGCATGCGCACCAAGCGGATCGGCGCCGACCAGCCGGGGGGCTTCGATCAAATGATACCCAAGCTGGACAAGGAAATCAGCCAGCCCGTCCTGGTGGTGGACAACCAGCTTAGCATAGGCTTCTTGGGTGGTGGGAGCATCGACTTTTACACCGTACCCAGCCTGACGGAACTCTGGTCGGAATTGGCCGTCGTCCAGGACGTGTCCCAGCGCAGCCGCAATGCCTATCTGGCTTTGATGAGCGACACACAGTTGGAGGAAATGGTCGCCGCGGGCGGGATGAAAGACTATGTGTTCCTGGATGGGCGCCGCGGCGACATGATTCTTGACCCTGAGCTAGAAGCGATGGTGCAGCAGGAGCGGACAAAGCGCAAAGCAGCCCAGGAGGTCCTGGAGGCCAGACAGCAGCTTGCCACCCTGAGTTATACGGATGCGGACTTTGCCGAAGCCGCGGAGCTCCTGATCCACGACGATCTGGCTGCCCTCGGTCTTGAAGAAGGCACGCCCATCCTGTATGAAATCAGCGCCCCGGACAGCCCTGCGATGGGTACGCTAGAATTGTACTATGGCGTGGAGTTTAACCTCAGCCAGCCCCAGGGCCTGGATGGCATAGGGATAGACGGTTTGGTCATGCTACGCTGGGACGAGGCCGCCATGCCCGAGTCCGGCATCATCATCGGCTATGACGTCGAGCGCAAGCTGACCGGCGAAAGCGCGTTCACCAAGAGAAACGAAGTGCCCATCGCCATCTCCCATATGATAGACGACAGGATGGGCTACATGGAGTCCCCGGTCTTCTTTGAGGAGGAAGTAGACAATGGCGTGGGGGCCCAGTACCGCATCCGCGCGCTGGACATCTTCGGGCGCGCCAGCGGATACTCCGAGACCCTGACCATCAACGGGGATTCCCCCCGCCAGCCTGCCGTGGTGGAAAAGGTGACGCCGCCCAACACCCCGGGTGTGGGCGC
>WRNN01000160.1 GCA_009776595.1 Clostridiales bacterium | reverse complement strand
AACCGCCAGACTGTCGAAGAGAATATCAATATCCTGTTCTTAAACGAGCAGTATACCGCGAAACCTTTTTCCTGGGTGAAAAGCAAAAAACTCCGGTCCTTAGTGAATACCATCGTGGAAAAGCATAACATCAAGTTCTCCAGCCTTTCGCAGCTGATTCTGGAGTTAAGCGGCGGGAATATGCAAAAGACCATCATCGGGCGCTCCATCGAAATCGAGAATAACGACGTCATGGTATTGGATGAACCGACGAATGGTATCGATATCGGGGCAAAATATGAAATCTATCGAAAGATACGTTTTCTTGCGGAAGAACAGGACCGCGCCGTCCTCTTTATTTCGTCAGAGGTGAACGAGCTGCTGGCTATTTGTGACAGGATTTATGTGTTTCACGGGGGCGATATCGTGGGAATGCTCGAGCGTGACGCTTTTTCTAAAATAGACATATTGAATATGGCGCTGGGAAAGGGAGCATGATATGAGTATCAGTAACACTTCAAAGGGCAGGCACATTTTAGCCTTTTTCGTCAGATGGTTCCTGTTATTCCTTGTGTTTGCCGTCGGCATCGGTTTTGGTATCGCGGAACCTTTATTTTTCAAGTCGGGTAACCTTTTGGAAGTGATGCGTTCGTCTGTGACGCTCAGTATCATGGCTACCGGTTTGTGCTTTGTGTTCTCCGTGGGGGAAATCGACTTTGCGGCGGGCCTGGAAATGAGCCTTGGCGCCGTATGTATCGGTAAAATAATGGACATCCCCGCTTTTGCGAATTTCTATATCCTCGCCGTTTTGCTGGTTCTGGGGATTATGGCCTTCGTCGGTTTCGTCAATTCCGTGCTGGTGGTCAGGATCGGCATCCCCGCCTTCATCGCCACATTGGGCATGTCGACCATGCTTTCCGGTATCTGCAAATATCTGACCGGCGGGGGGAATTTCATCTCGAGAAACTGGCCGCCCTCCTTTACGGCTATCGGGCAGCGCTTCACTTTCGGGGTCATCCCCAACCCGATATGGGTGCTCCTCGGCTGCGCCTTGATCGCGTATATGCTTTTAAGCAAGACGAAATACGGCCGATTCCTCTATGCCGTCGGCGCCAACGCCTCCGCTTCCGCCCATGTGGGCATCAACGTACAACGGACCAAGGCGCTGGGCTTTATGCTTTGCTCCATGTTTATCGGCATGGCCGGCATCGTGTCCTCCTCCACCATCCGTATGGTGAGCCCCACGATGGGGTCGGAGAGTATGCTGGGCGCGATCAGCGCGCTGATGCTGGGCGCCACTTTCTTGCGCCCTGGTGTGTTTAACATTCCCGGCGCGGTGCTGGGCGGTATTCTTCTGGCTATCATTTCCAACGGGCTCATCATGATCAACGCTTCGTACTGGCTCAAGGACGTTGTGCAAGCAAGTATTCTTCTTCTTTCCGTCGGCTTCATCTCCTTTCTCGGTACCGGGCTGAAAGTAAAAACGCTTTAATCACCTACGCTCTAACGCAATCACGCGGAAGGCATGAGCGACATGCGCGCGAATGCCGATGGGACTTGGGGCAGAGCCCCATGTAACATTCACCTAAAGCTGCGCAGCTATAGGTCATAAGCGCAGCTCATCTCAGAAAGGATGGTTATCATGAACAAAAGAGATCTGCTTTTCACCATGGCAAACTTTTTGGAGGCGCTGATTCACAATGACCCGAAAAGGGTAAAGGTAGCGGCAAACTGCAAAGCAACGTATGAAGGCGCGCAGGCGCCTCTCGGCTCCGGCGATATCTGGGGGCGGCCCCGCAGGATTCCTTATCGCCAGTCTTTGTGGATGAGCAGAACCAGACGGTATGCTTCAGCGGCGTCGTCACCAACAATGTCATCCGTCAATTATGGGAAATGACGGAAGCGGAGAAAGCGGAAATCGTGGACAGCCCCGACCGCTGGATGCAAAGATGGTGGATCTATTTCGCCCGCCTCACCGTCAACGCAGCCGGGGAAGTCTGCGAAATCGAGGAAATCGCCCGCAGGGAAACCGGCGCGGGCATGTCGGTCCGGCCGGAAAATATGGAGGCGCCCCGCATCCTGGAAACCCCGCTGCCCGAGGACGCCCGCTCCACACGGAAAGAAATGATCAAAATCGCTTCTCAGTATTGGGACGGCGTCAACAAGCTCATCGACCCGGATATTGTCCCCATGCATCCGGACGCCAGGCTCTTTGAAGTCGGTACGCCTGTCACCGACGAAATGGCCCGCCCCAACAGCATGAAAACCAACTATATCACCCCCCGGTTTAAATGGGACTGCATCAAACGCCGCTTCCCGGTAGTGGACGAAATCACCGGCGTCTGTATTTCCACCAATCACATGATCGCCCAGGAGATCACCTCGCCGACCGGGTATGTGACGGATATCTTCAAGATTGAATACGGCTTGATTAAGTATATCTATGCTTTCCATGACCACGGCATCTCCTTTGTGGACTGGGAAGGCGTCGGTCCCCAGACCTCAGCCGAATGCGACTGATCCAGGTTACTGGGCTGACCGCGGCATTCCGGCATCCCGGAGGCGCATTTCCCGTCCTCCGGGATGTTTCCTTCGCTATCGACCGGGGGGAAACCGTCTGTCTGGTCGGGGAGTCCGGCTGCGGCAAAAGCGTAACCGCCCTGTCCATGCTGCGGCTCTTTGGCCGGAACGGGAACGTCGCCGGCAAGCCGCAGCTATCCGGTGAAATCCTTCTGGACGAGACTGACCTGCTGAAGCTGCCCGAGAGGGAGATGCAAGCCGTCAGAGGCCGCCGGATTGCCATGATCTATCAGGAGCCCATGACNTCCNTGAANCCGGTATTTACCATCGGCTGGCAGATTACGGAAGCTGTCCGCTTACATCAGAAGCTGAAAGCCGGGGAAGCGAAAGCGCGGGCGCTGGAGATGCTGCGCCTGGTCGAGATCCCCGACCCGGAGAAACGCTACCACGATTATCCGCATATGCTTTCCGGCGGTATGCGGCAGCGGGCCATGATTGCGATGGCGCTTTGCTGTCAGCCGGATTTGCTGATCGCGGACGAGCCCACGACCGCGCTGGATGCGACCATTCAGGCGCAGATACTGGAGTTGATCGGCAAGCTGAAAAAAAGCCTCGGAATGGCCGTGCTCCTGATCACCCATGATATGGGCGTCGTCGCGGAAATCGCCGACCGGGTCCTCGTCATGTATGCAGGCCGCATCGTTGAAGAGACAACCCGGGATTCCTTGCGGAGCGACGCCTTCCATCCTTACACGAAAGGGCTGCTGGCTTGTATTCCCGGGCTGACAGGCCGGCGCAAGCTGTTGCCTGCCATCGATGGCGTGATCCCGGATGCGGACAGTTACCCCCCGGGCTGTGCGTTCAGCCCCCGATGCCCGGTGAAACAGGAAATCTGCGAAAAGCATGTGCCGCCGCTGACGCCGACAGCCTATGGGAAGTGCGCCTGTTTTGTCGCGGGAAAATCCGCGTGAACGGGGCTTTGCTGGAAATCAACCGCCTGTCGCGGCATTTCGTCACAAGCGGCCATACGCTGAAAGCGATCGACGACTTGAGCCTCTCGATACAAACCGGCGAGGTCCTGGGGATTGTCGGCGAGTCAGGCTCCGGGAAGACCACCCTCGGCCGCGTCGCCATGCGGCTTCTTGAGCCGACCGCCGGCAGTGTTCTCTTTGAGGGCAGGGATATATGGAAAACTCGCGGCAGGGAGCTGAAAGCGATTCGCCGCCGCATGCAGATGGTTTTTCAGGATCCCTTTGCCTCGTTGAATCCGCGTATGACTATCGGCCGCAATATCGAAGAGCCCTTGATCATTCATCGTTTGAGCGGCCGGGCCGGCAGGCGTCCCATGATCCTGGAAGCCCTGGACGCCGTGAACCTGCCGTCCGGCTGCGCGGATCGTTATCCTCATGAGCTTTCCGGCGGCCAACGGCAGAGGGCGGTCATCGCCAGGGCGCTGGCGCTGAAGCCGGCTTTGCTCATTTGCGACGAAGCGGTATCCGCGCTGGACGTGTCCGTGCAGGCGCAGATTCTCAATCTGCTTACCGGTCTGAAAGCGGCTTTCGGCCTCTCCTATATGTTCATCGCCCACGGGCTCAACGTTGTCCGTCACATATCCGACAGGGTGGCGGTCATGTATATGGGGCAGATTGTCGAATGCAGCGAAACGAATGAACTGTTTGATACGCCGCGCCATCCCTATACAGAAGCCTTGATTTCTTCCATCCCTGATCCGGACGCCGGCGCTGCACGCCGGAGGATCATCCTGAAAGGGGATATCCCCAGCTTGATCAATCCCCCCGCGGGCTGCCGTTTCCATACACGCTGTATCTACGCGCAAGATCTCTGCAGCCGTTCGACGCCTTCGCTTGGCCCTGAAGCCCATCCCGCAGCCTGCCACTTTCCTTTGAGGTGACCGATGGAAACCACATTGCTTCGAAGCATGATTGATCACATTGATTCGCTGGATCCCGCGCCCTATGCGCAAGACGCCCGGCTTTGCCTGCTGGACGCGCTTGGCTGCGTTTTATACGGCGCCACCCTGCGCGACGGCGCCGCCGTCATCGACGGGGTGTACGGCTTCGGCGCGGGCAAGGTCCCGCTTCCGGCTTCGGACAAATCCTTTACGCCGGACGCCTGCGCGCTTGTCATGGGCGCCCTGTGCCATTTACGCGAGCTGGACGACGTGCATGTATCGATCATTCATCCGGGCGCTTGCGTCGTGCCGGCGGCCTGGAGCGCCGCTTACTTTCTGGATCAGTCGCTGGACGCGCTGACAGCGGCGATCTTTGCCGGTTACGAAGCGGCCGTCCGGATATCCGAAGCCTCGGGCTTCCTGGCGCACAGGGA
>WRNN01000159.1 GCA_009776595.1 Clostridiales bacterium | reverse complement strand
AGTGTCCGGAGCCCTTCGTCCGCCACAAACACCACATTACCGCCCCGGCCGCCGTCGCCGCCGGAAGGACCGCCCGCTGGAACATATTTCTCCCTGCGAAAGGATACCATTCCGTCGCCGCCTTTGCCGGCTTTCACATATACCCTTGCATAATCATAAAACATCGTTCTTCATACCTTATCCGTAATCCATGATGCGCTTCGCGCGCAATCCGGCAGCAACATCACGCTGAGACAGACAGTTTCAGGCATCATAGAAAAATGCCCCGGCTGAGCCGAGGCCTGAGGCTTTCACTTCACCGGGTTACGCTTCTGCTACCTGCGCTTTCTCGGCGTATATGCTGACTCTCTTGCGTCTTCTGTCCAGATGCTCAAACTTAACATAACCGTCAATCAGCGCAAAAAGCGTATCGTCTTTGCCTAAGCCTACATTGTTGCCGGGATGGATCTTTGTCCCCCTCTGCCGGACAAGAATATAACCGGCCGACACCAATTCTCCGTCATATTTCTTTACACCCAGCCGCTGGGCCGCGGAGTCCCGTCCGTTCCGGGAACTGCCGACGCCTTTCTTGTGGGCAAAAAGCTGCAAATTCATCGTAATCATGAGGTTCACCTCCTAAAGGAAAAATCGACATACTGTTTATAACTTTGTTGGATCTCCCGCAGTCCCTGCGCCATAACATCCAATATCGTTTGGGCTTCCCGGGCGGCTTCATCCGAAATCCTGCCGAATAGCCGGCAATGCATCTTTCCGCGGGGGGATATCCGGTATCGTACATGACCGGGCAGCCGCTTGACCAATCCCATGAGGGCCGCGGTGGCGACAGCGGATACGCCTGCGCATACCACATCGTTCCCCCGGGGCGCGTAACCGGCGTGACCGCTCACCGTGAAACCTTTGATGTTCTCCTGATTTCCCTTGATTCTGATCCTGATCATCCGGTTTGTATCTCGTCGATGACTACTTTTGAGTAGGGTTGCCGATGGCCTCGAAGCTTGCGGTATTTTTTCTTTGGTTTGTATTTAAATACCAGTATCTTTTCGCCTCTGCCCTGTTCTACAATCTTCAGTAAAACCTTTGCGCCTGTCACATACGGCTTGCCGACGATCAGTCCGCTTTCCTGCTCCAAAGCCAGCACTTTGGACACTTCCACGACTTCTCCGACTTCAGCCTTCAGTTTCTCAACAAGCAGCATATCGCCTTGCTGAACGCGGAACTGTTTGCCGCCGGTTTCTATAATGGCGTACATTCACACACCTCCTGTCCTGTTCTCGCCGCCCCAAAGGCAACCTGCGATGAGGTATTTGTCCCGACCCCCTCCGTAACTGAGGGACAAGCCGGAGCCTTGGGCGAGCGGTTTGGCAGGCCTGACGCCTACGTTTAGATAATATATCATCGAAAAAGGCAATTGTCAATTGATTTTCTGAGGCTCCGCCGCCCGCTCCGCCATCGGGTTCCGCGTATCCTGCGGGAGGCCTGCCAAAGACGATATACGGCCTTTCCCTTCACATACGGGGCAAAGGGTTTCCCAGGTATGATCCAGAGAGCGGCGAACATTTTTTCTGGTGATCTCCACAAGTCCCAAAGCGGTAAAGCCCATGATATGGGTTTTCACGCTGTCTTTGTTCAGCTCCTCCACAAGCACNTCCAATACTTTCTTNTTGTGGTTTTCCCCTTCCATNTCGATGAAATCCACAATGATGATTCCCCCGATATTCCGGATCCTGAGCTGNCTGGCGATCTCCCGGGCCGCTTCAATGTTCGTCCGCAGGATGGTATCCGTCAAGTCTGTGCTGCCTACATATTTTCCTGTATTCACGTCGATCACCGTCAGCGCTTCCGTCCGGTCAAAGATCAGATAGCTTCCGTTTTTCATCCACACCTTTCGGTTGAGCGCGGTGAGCATCTCCTGCTGAACGGCGTATTTTTCAAAGTATTCTTCCATATTGCATACAAATACTTTGCGTTTCAGCCGGGGTTCGGCCATATCCAGATACTCCTGCACTTCATTGAACAGCATCCGGGAATTGACCATCAGGCGATTGATTTCGACAGAAAAAACGTCTCTGAGGATTCGCTGGCACAAGCCCAGGTCCCTGTAGATCAAGCCCTTCGTTTCGCCGTTTTCAAAGCGGTTCTTGACCCCCGCCCAGATTTGCATCAGTTGCTCGCGGTCTTGGATCAGTTCCTCCCGGGATGCGCCCGCGCCGATCGTCCGGACAATCAGCCCCATGGCATCCGTTTTCAACTCGTCCGCCAAGCTTTGGAGGCGCAAGCGTTCACCCGGGTTTTGGATCCGTCTGGACACCGCGCTGTGATTCGACATGGGCATCAGCACCAGATAGCGTCCCGGCAAGGTAATTTGCGCCGTGATCCTGGCGCCCTTGGTCCCCACGGGCTCCTTGGTGATCTGCACCATCAGCTCCTGTCCTTCCTTCAGAAGGCTTTGGATAGGCGTCCTGCTCATCTCTCCCTGCTCTTCCGGAACATCCAGCCTGGCGTCGTCTACATATAAGAAAGCGTTCTTCTCCAATCCGATATCGACAAAGGCCGCCTGCATGCCGGGAAGGACGTTTTTCACGACGCCTTTATAAATATTGCCCACAGCCCGGCTGTCGGACTCCCGCTCCAGGTAAAGCTCGACAAGCTGGCCGTCTTCGACGACCGCAACGGTAGTTTCCTGATTCTCCGACCGCATCAGCAATTCTCTTCTCACCTAAACCAGAACTCCTTCCATAGGACTGAAACACTTTCCATCCTGCAGGATCAGTAAGGCCTGCCGGCTGACGGAAAGGGTTTGCGCGGCCTCAAAACCTCCGGCGGAAGCGATCATTTCCCATAATTCCTGAGGCCGCAGCTGACCGTCCGCCTTCATCATAAGTTCCGCTTCCAGGATGAATTTTCCTTCCTCCTCCTCAGAGAGGATCTCTATTTTTCGAATCAGTCCGCGGACTTCCTTCGCGGGAACTGTTTTTTTCCCGGGCTTTTGCTTTGGCTTTCGCCATAATTCGTCCGCCGCCAGCACGGCTTCTATGCCTGCCCTGACCTTCTCCGGCTCCGTTTGCGGAAGCGCGAAGCTGATCCGGTATACGGCGATATTGATTATGGCGGACAGCGCCTTGCCGCCCCCCTGTATTTCATCGGCGATGACGAAAGCCAGGGCAGAGGGAAAGGCTTCTTGCAGCGACCGGCTGAAGCTGGGGATATGAACCCGGCCGGCAAGCTCCACATCGACGTATTCGCGGCGTCCTGTCACGCCCACCGCCAGCGCGGAAGCGAAAGCCATCCTGACATGGGGATTGAATCCTTCCGAGAAGGCAAGCGGCGCCTTTGCCCTGCGGAGGCTCCGCTCCATGGTGCGGGCAAGATCCAAATGAGACAAATACCTGCCGGCTTCTGTTTTTTCATAGCAAATCCTGATTTTCAAAAGTCCACCGCCTCGCCGGACAGCCGATTTCTGAGGCCCGCGCTCTTCACGACACCGCTACTGTCGCTAGCATTGCTGCCACTGCCCATGTCGCACACGCCGCAACCGGCGCAGACCGTATACCGGCAATCGCCGGTCGTCTCCGCACGCAGAGATTTTTCATACTCCTTGCGCAGAAACGCCTTCGTGACGCCGTAATCCAAATGGTCCCAGGGCAGCGGCGCGTCCAAGGCAAAGTCTGCGGCAGCAAGGGCTTCCATATCCATGCCCGCCTCGGCAAACGCTTCCTTCCAGCTATCCTTCCGCAGTTCCTCCGTCCAACTGTCAAAGCGGCAGCCCTTCTCCAGCGCCGCAAGGAGAACGGGCGCCAGCTCCCGGCCCCCCCGGGCAAAAACCGCCTCCAGCATACTGGTAAAGGCGTCGTGATAGCTCAGGGAAATGCGGCGGTCTTTGATCCGCTGCCTCAGCCTGCCATGCTTCTCCCGCAATTCCTCCTGGCTTTCCTGTCCTTTCCATTGGAAAGGCGTTTGGGCTTTCGACACGAAATTGGACACGGCGCAGCTCACTTTCAGTCCGCCTTTGACGCCCTGTTCTTTTAGCACCTTACTCCCGGCAAGGACTGCTTTTTCACAAAGCTCTGCTATGGCGTCCACATCCTCCATGGTTTCTCCGGGCAGCCCGATCATAAAGTACAATTTCATCTGCTGCCAGCCTGCAGCGGCTGCTTTTTCCACCGTCGACAGGAAGGCTTCTTCATCCAGGCCCTTGTTGATCGCATCCCTTAGCCTCTGGCTGCCGGCTTCCGGCGCGAAGGTCAGTCCGGTTTTTCTCACTTTCTGGATTTCCCGCGCCAAATCCACTGAAAAATGATTGGCCCGCAGGGACGGCAGCGATACGCTGATCCTGTCCCCGGAGAATTCGGCGGTTAATTCTTCGATGAGTTCTTTGATGCAGGTATGGTCCGAGCTGGACAGCGACGTCAGGGATATTTCCCTGTGCCCCGTTGTATCCCGGAGATTTCTGGCTTGCGCCAGCAGTGTATCCTTATGCCGTTCCCGCACAGGCCGGTAGATCATCCCTGCCTGACAAAAGCGGCAGCCGCGGGTGCAGCCCCGCAGGATCTCCAGCATCATCCTGTCATGGATGATCTCCATGTAGGGTACAATCGGTTCAAGAGGAAAGGGCGCGCCTTCCAAATCGGGCAGACAAGCTTTCCTGACGGGACCTTTCTCCCCCGAAGGAATATAGACGCCGGGCAGCGCAGCCAGTTCAGCAAATAGCGAGGCTTTGTCCATCCTTCCCTGCCGTTTCGCCTTATGCGCCCCGACTGCTTCCAACAGCGCCGGCAGCGCCTCTTCCCCTTCCCCAAGCACAAACGCGTCAAAAAAAAGCGCCATTGGCTCCGCGTTAGCCACGCATGGCCCG
>WRNN01000158.1 GCA_009776595.1 Clostridiales bacterium | reverse complement strand
ACGGACAGGTTTGTATCGGGCAAGGCTTCCGAGATCAAAGGGGAGAGGGCTTTGGCGTCGGCAATTGCACCGGCGGCCTGTCGGCGCATGTACCGGGCTGCCCGCCCAAAGCGACGGATATCATCGAGGCATTACGAAGCAATGGCTAAACTTGAGCGAAGTCATGAGCAATAGAACGAGTTGGGTCTGTGAAAAAATTATCCTTGCCCATCTTCCGAAGCCGGGCTTCTTGTGGTATCCTACAATGAGAATTCGACCGGTTGAAGGAAGAAACGAAGCATGACAGACAGTGATAAAATCCGCAATGTAGCGATCATCGCCCATGTGGATCACGGGAAAACAACGCTGGTAGACAAACTTCTGGCGTATACAGGCGCATTGAAGGCCCACGGAGATGTGCCGGAGAGAATCATGGATTCCAACGATTTGGAGCGGGAAAAAGGGATCACGATCCTGGCAAAGAATACGTCCATCGGCTATGGCCCCTATGTGATCAATATCGTCGATACGCCGGGCCATGCGGATTTTGGCGGCGAGGTTGAGCGTATACTCAAGATGGTGGACGGCGTGCTGCTGGTGGTGGACGCCCTTGAAGGCTGCATGCCGCAGACCAGGTTTGTTCTGCGAAAGGCTGCAGAGCAAGGCCTGAAGCCCATTATACTCATCAATAAACTGGACAGGGACAATGCCAGGCCTGCGGAAGTGCTGGACGAAGTGCTGGATCTGATCATAGACCTGGGAGCATTTGACGAGGATGAACCGGATTTCCCTATTCTTTATGTCTCCGCCCTGGAAGGCTGGGCCGGCACGCAGCCTGACGAACCGGGCAAAGACATGGCGCCGGTGCTGGACAGTATACTACGCTATGTGCCGCCGCCATCCGCAGAGGAAGGCAGCTTACAGTTTCAACCCATGCTCCTTGATTTCAATGACTACCTTGGGCGTATTGCGATCGGAAAGGTAGTNCGGGGGGAGCTGCGCGCCGGACANATTGTGGAAATTGCCAAACAGGATGGCAGCGCAACCCAGGCAAAAATATCCAAATTGTTTACTTTCCGGGGACTGGATCGCCTGGAGACGGATTGCGTATCAGCCGGAGATATTGCCGCCGTAGCAGGGCTGGGCCAAATCAACACAGGCGAAACCATAGGGCCGGTCGGAGAGGTGGAGGTTTTGCCTTTTCCCCATATTGACGAGCCCACGATGCAAATGCATTTTCTGGTCAATGATTCGCCTTTTGCAGGAAGGGAAGGCGAACCTGTTACCGCCAGGAAGCTTCTGGCGCGCCTTCTCCGGGAGACGGAAACCGATGTATCCCTTCGTGTGGAGGAAACCGAAAGCCCGGGTGTTTTCCTGGTAAGCGGCAGAGGGGAACTCCACCTGACCATTCTGATCGAATCCATGCGCCGGGAGGGCTTGGAATTTCAGGTTTCCATGCCTACCGTCCTGATGAAAGACATAGAGGGACTGCTATGCGAGCCATTCGAGCTTCTGCTGGCGGATGTACCCGACGAGGCGGTAGGCGCCGTCATGGAGGAATTAGGGAATCGCCGCGCCGAATTGCTGGCGATCAAGTCGGGGAACAGCTGGTCCAGGCTGACCTACTCCGTTCCCGCACGGGGCCTGGTTGGCTTTCGCTCCCTGTTTCTCACCGAAACAAGGGGTTACGGCGTGATGAGCCACACCTACGAAACCTACAAACCATACACAGGCGACATGAAGCGCCGCCGCAATGGCTCGCTGGTTGCGTGGGAGTCGGGTATAAGCCATGCTTATGGTATGCTGGCGATCGAGAGCCGCGGCGTCCTGTTTATCGATGCCGGCCAGGAGATTTATGAAGGGATGGTCGTGGGCGAAAACAACCGTGAACAGGATCTGACGGTGAATGTATGCAAAATGAAACATGCCAGCAATATGCGCTCCTCCACCAAGGACGCGACGGTGAAACTCAAAACGCCGAGAACGCTCAGCCTGGAGCAGGCGGCGGCCTACATCGCGGACGATGAACTGCTGGAAGTGACGCCCAATTCTATCCGCCTGCGAAAGAAAATTCTCCGCAAAGCAGAGCGGGATAAGCCCGCAAAGGCGGCAGGACGCTAAGACTAAGATGCGCTTAACCTATAGTCCAAACTGCTATTCGCAATTGCAAAGGGAAAGTATAAAAAAAGAGGCATTCCCAAGCGGGATGCCTTTATCATTTGCCGAAAGGTCGTCGTGATCAATGCTTCGCAGAGCGGGGGTGCCAGATTCTTCTGGTCGTACGCTGACGATCAGGATCAAATGTAGTAATATGCTTATTTACTATGATATCTGCATTAGCAATAGCGTGATCCTGACTGTCGGCGCTCTCCTCTTCTCCAGGTTTTAAGGATCCGCTGATTTCACCGCGGCCGGAATAGATCAGGACACCCAGGGAATACCAGCAAATAAATAGAACCACCCAAACTACTAAAGGGAAGAGAATCGCAGCGATAAGCGTGATTCTATCAGCCGGCCAGTTACAAGACAGCTTTAAATACCAACAGGTATGGAGAATTTCAAACACAACGAATAGTAATAAAACCCGGCGAGTATAAGGGACCGCTCTTCCGGATGAACGACTGAAACGCTCATCTTTTTGCTTGGGTTCTTCGTAGTTGTATTTTTTTGGCGCTATTTCACGGTTAAAGCGTACAAAAATAAAAATCCCCGCAATATAGATGATTACGTGGAATGCAGCGAATACCAAATACCATAAACTTTCAGAGGGCGATATAGAAATTTTGGATGGCCACCATTGCGCAAATAAAACACTGGCCCAAGCACCGGAGAAGATAGCCATTACATAATCGATCCGTTCATCCAAATTGCCGTCATTATAGTGAAATCTCCCTAAAAGGGAATCCGCCAGCCGTGCAGCAAAGCCTTTAAGGGACTCGCCGGAGACGGGTTTCTCGAAGCTCAGGTCTTCTGCCATATCCTGTTCCCTTCCCGAAGAAGGATCCTTTCCGTCAGATCATTTCGTAGACGCCTATAAGTTATTTGCTGAAACTACCTCACACGGTATCTGCCGTTTCAGTTTTTTTTCTAGTTCATCAAGAAACAGATTCCGATTGAGCGGCTCAGTTTTCGGATTATAAACGGGAAAATGCCATTTGGCGCCTTGAAGCGTTTTACCGGTAAATTCTTCGGCGAAAACGCTACAATAGTCGCCGATAAAGTTACGCCATTCGTCCGCGATATCCTCATCTTCGAAAATATACCAAATGCGCGGTTCCGTACTGAAACGGAAGGGATGGGGCGATTCAGCCATTATGTTGTTTCCCACCACATAGCAGTGAAAATAGCCTGCGAACATCTTAACAAAAGGCATCAGTTTATTTCGATAAAGCTTGACAGACACTGAAGAAAACGCCGAACCAAGAAGACCTTTTACAAAACCGTTGATCTGGTCATTATTTCGACAAACCATGAGTGGTCCGCCTACAAATGTGATGTCTTCCTGATTATCTTTAAAACCGTCCAGATTCTTCATGAAAAAATCCGTAGCATTGTCAAGTGCTTCCGCTTCGCCGCTGGCGAACACAATAGACTTTGTAGCATTGACATTATTTTTGTTATGGTCATCGCAGAACCACACGAAGCACTTTCGGATCAGAAAATCCATATCTGTTTTTGATAAAAAACGGATGCCATGAAAATTAGAATAGTTATCATAAATAATCGTATTATACTCTTTATGGTCATTCATCTGGGTCGAGAAAATGATGGCATTGCCATCTTTATATTGTATTTTGGCTCTTTCTCCGATGGTGTTCCATATCCCTATCCCGCGATCAAGAAAGTCTTCAACGACATTCTGCTCTATTGCGCCGTTTCCTTTTAACTCCTTTTGATATCTAAAATACTCACGATTTTCTTCGCGAAGTAGATTTTTTTTCTTTTCAATTAACTCGAAATCTTGAAATCGCGGCTTAAAAAATAGCTTTGATAAACTCATACATCACCTTTAATTGCATGATATTTGCCATGCCCGATGCACTTCTTAGCGCTGTGGCACTAGAAAAGCATAAACATTATATCATGTTTATGCAGATTAAAACAAGCGGCTTTTTCACTTCTGATCCATATAATGGATTCCATCAGGTTTGAAAATCGGATATCCCCCCGCTACTTATCGCGTTTAATTTTTTATGATATGATTTTATCATAGTCCGAGGCGGAAAGCGACACTTTTTATCATTTTCTACAGCTATAGATTGCTGGCAGGACAGCTTAATTATAAAAAACAGATATTTCAAGAATATAGAAACCATACTTTTCAGGAAGGCGTCCTGTCCGAAATATGAGGAAGAAGCCGAAGCAAGCCCGGCACAGAGACGAAAGGAAGGGGCTAGAATATGAGAATTCTACTGCGTACAGTGGTGATCGACTGTAAGGATGAAGAGGAAACCGCTGAATTCTACTCGAAATTGCTTGGATGGCAGAGGACGCTGGACGAGGATGGCTGGATACTTATGCGCGACCCCATGGGCGGCGCCGGGCTATCTTTTCAGCGGGAAGAGGCGTACGAACCGCCCGTCTGGCCGGAACAAGCGGACAGACAAGCGAAAATGCTTCATCTTGACTTTCTTGTCGACGACCTCAAGGCGGCGGCAGCCCATGCACTGGCCTGTGGGGCACAGCTATCGAAGGATCAGTTCTTCGACGGCGTAAGGGTGTTTTTCGACCCCGCCGGGCACCCTTTTTGTCTCTTTGAGGACAAAAACTACGAATGGGATCGCGAAAGATGATATAATTTTTGATGTCTGGAATGATTATCAGGATTCGTTCAAAGTGGAAAGGGGAAGGGAAATATGAGTAAAAAGATAGTT
>WRNN01000157.1 GCA_009776595.1 Clostridiales bacterium | reverse complement strand
AAAGCACTCGTCCATCGTAGCATTTATTGCGGGCAATGTCAACGCGCGCGATCGTATCAGCCCCGCCCGCCGCCCATTACAGTTCAGTGCCGACTATGGTAGCGCCGGCACATTTGCCCGGCTACACGTCACATTCGTGTTCAACATTAGGCTTTCAGATTATATTCAGCCTAACGGCTCAACGTCCTTCCGATGCAAAGTCTATCGGCTTCCTTGAAGGACCTTCGCCTGGACCCCCTCCCGGGTGGTCCTACGGCCTCATGAGCAGCCAAGCCTATGTTTCACGACATCATGTTCCTACCGTAGCCTGGGCAAACATGCCGCTCGCCACCTACTGAGTCGGCACTGAACTGCCGCGCCAGTCACGGAGCAAGGCTTTCTTTGACGGCGTGTTTGGCGTTGTAGCGCTTGTCGGATGCGCTAAGGATATACGCGACCAGGGAAAGCGCGACCAGAACGGAGGCCGTCCAGTAGACATAGCGGTAGTCTGTCGCGTCGGCTATAGCGCCCAGTACCAGGGCGCCCAGGCCATTGCCGATATCCAGCGCGGTATAGTAGGCGCCGGAAGCGGCGCCGCGTTTACGGGGCGAGCAGCGTTTAAACAAGGTCGAATTCAGTGTCGGCGCAACCGCGCCATTGCATAAGCCCATGGGGATCGCCATCGCCACGAGGCTTATCGTAGAGTTGGTAAAGGGCAGCAGCGCATGACAGAGGGCCAAGCCGGCCAGCCCCGGGATAATCACCAGATCCGCGCTTCTCCTGTCGGCGATCTTACTGAACATCAAGCGGGCGCAAAACACGCCGCAGGCGCTGAAGGTGAAATACAAGCCGACGTTCTCAATCCCTTTCCATTTCGCAAACAGCGTCAGATACCCCATGATGCCGGACTGGCCCAGGTTTTGGATCGTCAGCACGAGGATGAGGGGCAGGATCCTTGTTTCATAGCCTAATATCGTTTTGGACGGCGGCTGGTCATCGGGTTCGGCTTCCGTTTCCGGTTCATCGGCGCCGGCGATCGCTGTACCCTTTTCGCTTTGCTGTTGCTTTCGTCTTCGTTCATAGCGAAGCTGGCTGTTGACAAGTACGCTGAAAACGCAGATCCCGGTGGTAATTGTAAACAAGCTGCGAAAATGTTGTACTTCACCTCCGGCGACGATGGCGAGGGCGATCCCCGGCGCCGCAGCCTGGATGATCGTGCCGAACAAGCCAAAGTAGCCGATTCCCTCCGACAGCCTTTCATTGGGAACCACGTCGGCCACCACGGCGCCCGAACAGGTGGAGTTGATGCCGAAGCCCAGACCGTTGAGGGCGCGGATACCCAGCAGGATGACCACCGAAGTCGTCGCGCCGTAAAGGCCGCAAGATACGGCGCATATCACCGTGCCCAGGACGAGCAGCTTGACCCGTCCGAATCTGTCGGATAAGGCGCCGGACACCGGCCGCGAAGCGAGAGCGGCGACGGAGTACATGGCGGTCATCATGCCGCCGTAAAAGGCCGTGCCGGTAAGCATCTCCATATATAAAGGCAGCGTGGGGAAGAAGAAGGAGTTCACCAGATTCGTCCCGATATTTCCGATCATCGCGACGATATAGTCAAAAGTGAATAAGGATGTCTTAGTTTTATTACTTTCCATCTCCCCTATCCTCTCATCAGCGGATCCAGTTGATCCCGCAAAGCGTCGCCGAGCAGGTTGATCGCAATCACCGTGACGGTGATCGCCAGACCCGGAAAGACGGCGAGATGCGGCGCCTGCCAGAAGTAAGCCCGGGCGGCGTTCAGCATAGCGCCCCATTCCGGCTCGGGGGGCTGGGCACCAAGGCCAAGGAAACTCAAAGTGGACGAGGTGATGATGGCCACGCCCATGCGCAGCGTCGCCTGTACCAGGATCGTACCGAAGCAGTTGGGCAGAATATGCACAAGCGCGATACGGATAGGCGAGGCGCCGGCGGCTTTCATCGCTTCGACAAAGGGCAGTTCCCGGATGGCCAGAAATCCGGCGCGGATCAAGCGGGCAAAAACCGGAACCGAACTGATGCCCACGGCGATCATCGGCGTATAGATCCCGGATCCCATGACCATGGAAATGGCCATCGCCAGCAGGATGCCGGGGAAGGCCAGGATCACGTCGCAGAGGAACATGATCGCTTTGTCGGCGCGGCGAAAATATCCGGAAGGGACGCCCAGGAGAAGGCCGCCGGATAAGCCCACAAAGACAGACACGAAGCCGGCGCTCAGCGAATACCGCGCGCCGACGGCGATGCGGGTAAACAAGTCCCGGCCAAAGTCGTCCGTGCCGAAGAAATGCGCGGCGCTGGGGGGCTGTAGTTTATTGTCCAGGTTTTGCGCATAAGGTGAATAAGGGCTTAGTAAAGCGCCGCCGGCTGCCACGAGCAGTATGCATACCAGCAGTATGGCGCCGGCCAGCGCGGAAGGACGTTTCAATATCGGAAATAATCGATTCATAGACCTGCTTTCAGCCGATTCTTACCCTGGGATCGAGAAGGGCATAGAGTAGATCGGTCAGTAGATTGATCAGCGCGAAAGTCACGGCAAGGACAAGGATTCCCCCCTGTACCATCATGTAATCCCGTGAAGACAGGGAATCCACGATCATCCGGCCTAATCCCGGCCAGGAAAAGAGGGTCTCGGTCACAACCTGGCCGCCCAGAAGCGCGCCCAGCTGCAGGCCGATAATGGTCACGATAGGAATGGCGGCGTTGCGCATGGCATGGATATACACGGTGCGTGTTTCGGAAGCGCCCTTTCCCCTGGCGGTTTTCACATAGTCGGAACCCAGCACCTCCAGCATGCTGACCCGGGTCAATCTGGCGATATTTGCCGCTACGCCCAACCCCAGCGTCAGCCCGGGAAGCACATAATTAGCAAGGGAATCCATGCCGTAGAAAGGCAGCCACTTGAGCCGGACGGAAAACAGCAGGATCAGCAGCATCCCAAGCCAAATCGAGGGTATGGAGACNCCGAGAAAGGCGCCGCTCATACTCAGCGCGTCAAGGGGCGTGCCGTGCCTGCCCGCGGCAAAAATGCCGGAAGGTACGCCGATCAGGATGGCGACCAACATGCTGAAAAGGGACAGTCTCAAGGTATTGGGCCAGCGATCCAATATCTCCGTCATTACCGGCCGCCTGGTCCTGAACGAATACCCTAAATCCCCATGCAGCAGATTGCCGATGTAGGTGGCAAATTGCCGGGACATCGGCTCGTCAAGCCGGAAGGCCCTCCGCACATTTTCGATATCGGAGAGGGAAGCCTGGGGCCCCGCCAGGGCTTGCGCCGGATCGCCGGGAAGCGCCCGCAGGAGAAAAAAGGAGCAGGTCGCTACTCCCAGAATCACGCCGGCAGTCAGAAGCAATTTCTTCATCAGGTATTGCAACATAGTGTATCTGTCTTTTCGTTCAGCCTTTCTTTACTTTGGCAAACAGGATATGCTCCGTAGGCAGCAGTTCGAGGCCGGAGATATCGGAAGCAGTAGCCACCGCCTGCTTCGGATAGTAGAGCAGCAGCCAGGCGGCTTCCTCGATGATGATCCTTTGCGCGTCTTCATACATCTTGGCGCGTTTGACCGGATCCACTTCCCGCTTTGCCGCGTCTAAAAGTGCGTCCACTTCCGGGTTGGCATAATGGGCGCGGTTGGACTGGGGAGGAAATTGGCTCGAGTGGAATACGGGGTACATGCCCTGATCCGCGTCGCCGGTAGAGGGGCTCCATCCGAGTAAGACGGCGTCAAACTCCCCTTTCTTCACTTCTTCCATCAGCGCCTGGAATTCCCACTGCTCGATATGCATCGTTACGCCGATTTCATCCAATTGCGCTTGTATGGCTTCGGCAACCTGCAGATCCATCAGGTAGCGTCCCACCGGCGTCCAGAGAGTGAATTCATAATTATCCTCGTAACCGGCTTCTTTCAGCAGGCTCTTTGCCTTCTCCGGATCGTAGGGATAGCCGCCGACAGGCGCATAACCCCAGGTATAAGGCGAAATCACAGAGTCGGCAGGTTCGGAGAAGTCGGACACCACGTTTCTGACAATGCTGTCCATATCCACGGCATAGTTCAAGGCCTGACGGACCCGTGGATCTTTCATCGTATCCTTCTTATTATTCAGCGCAAAATACATCGTCATAATCGTGGGAGATTCGATGATATTCAGATTCGCCGTACCGCGCAGCCGCTTGACTTCGTTGACCGGCAAACGCAAAGCAATGTCGCATTGACCGGCTTCGATCAGCATCGCCCGGGCGGCGTCGTCCGGTACGATATTAAAGGTGATGCTGTTAAAGGCTGGCGCGCCGTCATGGTAATCAGTGAAGGCGTCAAAAATAAGGCGCTCGCCTCGCTGCCACTCTCTAAGCATAAGCGGGCCCGTGCCGCAAGGATTCTCGAGGAGGCGCTCAATCCCATATTCTTCCACAGCCTTCGGGCTGATGATGCCGCCGGCCGGGTGACAGAGCTGCTGCAAGAAAGAGCCGCAGGGGTAGGAGGTGGTGATATCCACCGTTGTATCGTTGATGACTTTGACTTCTTCGATCATCTCCAGTACGGATCTGCGGGGCGAAGCCGTCTCGGGAGCGAGAATTCGCTCGAAACTGACTTTCACCGCATTCGCGTTAAAGGGAGTGCCGTCATGAAACAATACGCCCTCTTTAAGATGGAAGGTCCAGGTAAGCCCGTCTCCGGACACGCTCCAATCGGTGGCCAGTTCCGGAATAATCTCCATATTGGCGTTATAGCGGACCAGATTCTGATAAATGTTGCGGTTTAAGACTTCTGTCGCCGAGTCGGTACACAGATGCGGATCGAGCTGAGAGGCATCGGTGCCGGTAGCGACGATCAGGTCC